>NVXL01000146.1 GCA_002746115.1 Alteromonadaceae bacterium | reverse complement strand
TAAAGCCATTCTTATCGAAGCCTGCTTCGGCCTTGGCGAAGCCCTCGTCTCCGGCCAAGTCAACCCTGACCAATACCGTTACCACTGGTTTGATGATTGTGAAACCGAGCGTCACATCGCCGAAAAAACCTGTGCCTGTATTCCCATTGCACAAGCACCTTATACGCAAATGCAAACCCTCGACCCAGCCAAAGCCAAGGCCGAGGTCTTATCCACCGACGAGGTCGCCCAACTGGCCAAAATTGCTTTAGAGCTGCAATGCCGCTCAGGCTTTCCGGTGGATATTGAATGGGGCATGTATCAGGGGCAGATATACATACTGCAAAACCGGCCGATTACCGAGCTCGGTTTTGCGGGTATAGAAGGCGAATGGACGACCGCAGATTTTCGCGATGGCGGCGTCTCCTCCTCGGTGTGCACGCCCTACATGGCCTCGCTCTACCAGTACGTTATGCAAAGCAGTATGACTAAGTATTTAAAAGACCTCGGCCTCAATGGCGGCAATAAACAGGATACTTGGCTGCAAAGTTTTTACAGTCGGCCTTACTGGAATCTCAGTGCCGCCAAAAGCTACCTCAGTCAGATTATCGATTACAACGAGCGCGCTTTTGATGAAGGTCTCGGCATCCCACCGCAATATGAAGGGCAGGGCGTGGTCTCCAAACTCACCCCTAAATCCCTCTTCCTCGGTTTGCGGGCTTTATGGGTGATCAAACGCAACTGTAAACAAAAACTGCGCGACTGCCCGCAATTTGCCGCGCAGCAAAAACAAAACCTTAACGCTCTTGCTGCCATGAACTTCGATACCATGCCCGCCGAGACGCTGTACGCCTTTTGCACGCAGTTTTTGAACGAAGACTATTATCGTAGCGAATCCACTTATTTTGATTTTATCTACGACAACTCCAACCTGAATAGCTTGTTTAAAGACAGCGTGAGTAAACTTGATTTTGATGACAGCTCTTTTGCTGGATTACTCACCGGCCTGTCTGGCGTCTCCCACTTGGCTCAGATAGAAGGCCTGTGGCAAATACGAGACCAGATTGACGCCGCGCCCGAGCTTCGTGATTATTGGACACAAAACAGCCCAGCTCAAATTTGCCAGCACTATACCCAAGGCCAACGCGATAAGGCACTGGATGCGTTTGAGAATTACTTGCAGCTCTATGGCCACCACGCGCGTAAAGAGTTGGATCTGAGTGTACCGCGCTACCGCGAAGAGCCCGACTACGTAATAGGCCAATTACAAGAGGTGCTTACCCAGCCCAAGGGTCACGACCCACGCCTGCGCAGCACCGATCAAGGCAAACAAGCGGAACAAGCCCGTGCCCAACTACTGGCCTGCGTGCCCAAGTGGCGACGTAAAGGCCTAGCGGCCAAGCTTAAACAAGTGCGCGAATTTTTGTGGTGGCGCGAAGAGCTGCGCGACCTCTCCACCCAATACTATTATTACGTGCGTAAAATCAGCTTAGCCGTGGCGAAGCGTCTACATGACGAGGGACGTTTACAGGCACAGGAGGACGTGTTTTTTCTGCAAAAAAATCAATTGCTGGATCTAATCAATGATCGCCTCAACCCACCTAGCGCCCAAGCTTTAATCGACAAAAACCGAGATTACTACAACAGCTTCCGCCACTATACTATCCCCGATGAAGTCGGCTATCGCCACAGCGGAAACACAGCAGAAAATAGCGCTTCAGGTGATCAGGTAGGCGTATCCGGCAGCCCCGGTATCGCCACCGGTATTGCCCGTGTGATTGCCGACATAAACGATGCTGACCGCTTGCAACCCGGTGACATTCTGGTGACTCGCTGCACCGATCCTGGCTGGACACCTAAATTCGCCATGCTCGCTGGAGTGGTGACCGAAACGGGTGGCATGCTGTCCCATGCGGCGGTCATCTGCCGAGAATACGGTATTCCCGCAGTATTGGCGGTAAAAGGCGCGACCCGAGATATTCCCGACGGTGCCAGCATCACCATTGACGGAAGCCAAGGCCGATTTTCGCTCAACACTGATAACTAGGAAAAGCACTTCGGCAGCTATTTAATAAATAAATTAACAAGTATATAAATAAATTAAAAACAACAGGAGCGCAAATTATGCGTTTAATCGGAATCTACAACGCCCCCGCCATGGTTACTCTGGCAGGCATGGCTTGCGCCGTCGGTGCCTGCTGGCTCGCATTAATGGGCAAAGCCGAATTTGCCGTGGTCGCGCTTATATGGGCCGGTATTTTTGACCTCTTCGATGGCTTGGTCGCCCGTCGTCGCCAGCGCAGTGCCGTCGAGTCCGCCTTTGGTGTGCAAATCGATTCCCTCGTGGATGTGCTCAGCTTCGGCATCACCCCAGTGATGATTGCCTACGCCCTTGGCGCGCAGGGGCCACTTGCACTAGTAGTGTCCCTGTTATATTGCACCGCCGTAATACAACGCCTAGCGTATTTTAACGTCCAGCAAGAGGAGGCTCAGCAAAGCGGCAGCACTGGCCTACGGGTTTATACCGGCCTGCCAGTCACCTTTGCCGCACTGATTTTCTCCATCGGTTTTTCCGTGTACGCCTTCTTGCCCCAAGCCGTATTCTCCATTGTAGCCAGTGTTTTAATGCTGATCGTCGCCTTGTTATATGTATTACCGTTTAAACTGCCCAAACCCGGTGGTGTGGTATACGTGCTAATGCCGCTGCTGGCCTTGGTATTTAGCGGGTTGTGGTTATGGTTGGGCTTAATGGAGATACGTTAATGAACGCGTTAAATACCGCCATTTTACTTATGCTGCCGCTAATATTTTCCGGCTCACTGCACATGTTAATTGTTGCCCGTGGCTGGTTTAGCATCACCGCAGTGCCTTTACAGCTGACTTGGTTTGGCCGCAACAAAACTTGGCGCGGCATACTGGTGATGCTTGTTCTAACCATTCCCGGTGTCATGTTGACGCAATCGTTGGAGCCCTACTTGCCGTTTGTAGCGCAAGCCTCGCTCAACGGTCACAATGCCATTTTGCTCGGCCTTGCCCTTGGCCTAGGTTACGTACTGCCGGAGTTACCCAATTCCTACTTGAAGCGACGCCTAAACATTCAACCTGGCGAACGATCCGGTCGTCACACTGTGCTATTTAGCTTTATTGATCAAGCCGACTCCGCCCTAGGCTGTGCCTTAGTTTACGCACTGCTACTCTCGCCGCCCTTGGCGGTACTGGCATGGACGGTGGCCTTAGGGCCTTTAGTACACGTGATAATTAATTTGCTATTGTTTTCTGTCTGCCTGCGTAAGCAGCCTTTTTAGCTAAAAGATAAAGAACAATAAAGAGGAAAGAACAATAAATAAAAAGCACCGACGAACAGAAAACACTGGTGAACAAAAAACATTGATGAATAGAAAACACTAATGAGCACAAAACACATAGTTGAATACATTGATCGCGAGACGGACGAGCGCTGCCGCGAGCAGATCTATGGCGAAAGGGAGTTAGATTTTCTCTATCACTCCCGCCTCGGTCGTTGCTTGCGCCCACTATTATTGGGTTACAGTTTCAGTGCTTTGAATGGCTTACCCAAACGCCTCGCTCGCAGCCGTGCACGTATTGCCGAATTTGCCGAGCGCTATCAGCTTGCCGTTGACGAGGCCGAATTCCCCCTGAGTGACTATGCCAGCCTAGACGCTTTTTTTTGCCGCCGCTTAAAAGCCTGCGCCCGCCCTTGGTGTCAAGATGGTCAAGCCCTATGCTCACCGGCGGACGGGCGTGTATTGGCTTACCGCATCGATAAGCAATGCCGTCTGGCGATTAAAGGTCAGAACGTCTCCGTGGCACAACTGCTTAACGGCAAAATAAATACCGCAACCACCTTAGCGTCGGAGGCATTAAGCGCCTTACACGGTGGGCAGGCGTTGGTGGTAAGGCTTGCACCGAAGGATTATCACCGCTTTCACTTCCCCACCGCAGGTACAGTGGCGGATTTAGGCCGCTGCCCCGGCCCACTGGAGTCGGTGCACCCAATCGCCTTGTGCGCCGGAGCGCCCAGCTTCCTCAACAAGCGCCGCGTCGTCTGCTTACATAGTGAAGTATTTGGCCCGGTTTACTTGGTGGCCGTGGGTGCACTGACCATCGGCACCATTGTGCATTCTTTTACGCCAGGCGCAATCGAGCGTGGTCAGGAGTGGGGGTATTTCCGCTTTGGCGGCTCCACCGTGGTCATGCTTTGGGGGCCGCAGGGACCCAATATCGACGCGGATATCTGGCGTAACAGCCATAACGAATTAGAAACGCTGGTCAAGTGCGGCACGCAAATCGCCCACCAGCATACGCAGTAGGGTTAAGCTCAATATGAAGCATTACGTAATAGCAAAACACAATCACCACTTGGCCAAGGGCCTCGGTGGTAAAGCCGATAACTTATTTTATCTGCAAAAACACGGCCTGCCAGTGCCGGAATTTATTTGCCTGAGCGCACAAGCCTTTAATGACAACTTAGCGCCAGTACGCGAGCAAATTAACGCACAACTCAGCCGCTGTGATTACGACAGTTACCCCGCGCTAAGTGAATGCACCCAGCGCATCAAAGCCTTAATTGCCAGCTGCCCCTTGCTGCCAGAATTACAGCAGGCACTGGACGAGCAAGTCGCTAACATGGCCAAGTGGCCAAGGTTTTCGGTGCGCTCCTCCGCGCATAACGAAGACGGCGCCACCACCTCCTTTGCCGGACAGCTCAGTACCTTTTTACATGTATCCAGCGAGCAAGTGGCCGAACGTGTCAAAGAGTGTTGGGCCAGCGCATTCGAGCCTGGCGTGCTCACCTACCATCGTAAAATGGGCCTCGACCCGGCACAAAACCCGGTCTGCGTGATCGTCCAACGCATGGTGGATGCGCAAAGCGCGGGCGTCATGTTTCAAGCGGATCCACAAGGCGATATCAAACAACAAGTTATTGCCGCTGCCTACGGCCTAGGCGAAGGTGTCGTCGCTGATAAAGTCGAAAGCGATATCTACCGCTGGCATAGCCGTACTGATAAATGGCAATTACAAATTAATGAGAAAACCCGCCGCATTGTCGCCAGTTCCGAGGCAGAAACCGGCACCGTTATAGAGGCGCTGCCCGAAGCCCTGCAACAACAAGCGGTTCTCACTGAGGATCAACGCGAAGCGCTATTGGCTCGATCACACACCATTGCCAGTCTCTACTCGCATTACCAAGACATCGAATGGGCTTTTGACCAAAAGGGCACGCTTTACATCCTGCAAGCCCGCCCAATTACTACTATTCCGCGTGGCAGCTTGCGCGCCTTTGACGCTAGTAATATTGCCGAAAGCTACCCCGGCGCCATTCTGCCGATGACCTTTGCCATCCTTCAGCGGGACTATCACGCCTGTATGCGCGGCACCCTTGCCAACTTAGGCATACCCGACAGCCTATTGAGCAAACGCGAACAGGAATTTCGCCACCTAGTGGCTTATATCGAGGGCCGAGCGTATTACAACAGCAACAGTTGGTATCGGATATTTATGCTGTCACCGGTATTCCGCTCACGCATTATTCAGTATTTTGAAGAAATGATCGGCAGTGAAGGTACTCTCCATGAGGATTTACAGGTTAACGAAGTTAGTCTATTCGAAAAAATCACCTTAGCTTTTAATTTCCCCCTGTGTTTTATAAAAAACTTACTCAGTCACGAACGTAACATACGCCGCTACTTTAAACAGGCGGGTGAGCTGGAGCGTCGCTTTCGCAATGCTGATCTACCCAAGCAATCCAGCGACCAATTGATTGGCTACCTGGATGACTATACCCGGCGCTTTGCGGACCTACTTAAACTGCCGCTGATGAACGATTTTTTCACCATGATTTTTATGCACTTAACACGTGATATGTTTATCAAAACCGGCGTAAGCAATGCACGCGAGTTACTCAATCGCCTGCTGGCCAACCAAGAGGTGGAAAGCGCTAAACCCGTTGCCTCCATGCAAGCCCTTTCAAACAGCGTTCGCGAGAGTACAGCGCTGCGTGATTGTTTGCAGGCCTTGTTAGATACCGCATCTACATCTGAGGCTTATCCGCTCAAGAGCTTGGCAAGTATCCAGCGCGACCTTAATGATAAGGGCTTTGAGGTATTTGCACGCCAGTTCGCACAGCATATTGAACGCTACGGTCATCGCTCTCCCAAAGAGCTGATTATGGAGACCAACACCTTTCGAGAGAACCCCTCGCAGCTGCTACGCATTATTTTGGAGTCCGCTCGTTTACCGCCCTTGCAAGCCCCGCAGCACGATTGCCCCGAAGAGGAACTCGACCACCAACTCCGCCATAACCGCTGGCGAAAACCACTGCGCTGGTTGCTGAAAAAAACCCGTCAAGCCATTGCCCACCGCGAGGCAACCCGGCTCGACCGAGGCCTGCACTTTGCATTTTTCCGCTCATTACTGCACGCCTTAGGCGAGCGCTTGGTGAGCGAACAGTTTTTGAAAGCCCCGCGTGATGTGTTCTATTTAACCCTAGAAGAGCTGGAAGACTTCCGCCACGGCTGCGCCATTGATCAAGACCTTAAAACCCTGGTCGACTGCCGCAAAACCCAGCACCAGCGCTGGCTAAAAAAAGATCCTCAGGAGCAAGTGTTTACCCGTGGCACCGTCTATGGCAACCCGATTCAGGACAGAACCGCTGCATTTGTCGCGGATGACGCCGAACAAGACGGCTTATTGCAAGGCGTAGGCTGCTCCCAAGGGCAGGTGCAAGGCCATGCCGCCGTGGTGACTGATCCAAGCGCAGCTGGGGATGTCACCGGTAAAATACTCGTCTCTGAAAGCACCGATCCTGGCTGGGTATTTTTGATGACGCTGTCCGCAGGCTTGATTTCTGAGCGTGGTAGCCCACTCTCGCACACGGCGATTATTGGCCGCGAACTCGGTATTCCAACTGTCGTGGGGGTAAAAAATGCCACCCGCTTGATCAGCGATGGTGACACCTTGCACATTGATGGCGAAAGCGGACGGGTGCGCAATTTGAGCCACAGCCCCATTAACAAACCCGAATCGGAGTGATGATGAACGACAAGCAACTTGAGCAGCAGGCTGAGCAACAAACCGAGATAAAACAGGCGATTACCGCCATGGAACAGTTTATTCGCGAGCAACAACCCTCGCGTAAAGACCTGCTCAAGCACTTACGCGAGAGCCCGCTACCCTTTATCCCTTGGTATTGCGAACAACTCGGGCCAGCCCAGTGTTTTGCGCTGTGTTTTGAATTTTTACAAGCGCTTGGTCGTTACAACGTTGCCTTAGCCGTCGGCTTGAGCATGAACCAATACATGGCCTTTAGCATCGCCTGCCTGCCCGTGGCGCCGGGCAGTGCGCTGGCCGGGTTAAAACAGCAGTTTAAGAGCATGGTACTTGAGCAGCGCTGGATTCTCGCGGTATCGAGTTTTGATGATTTTTTGCGCCATCAGCAACAAGCCAAAGCACAAGTGCAATGCCGACTACAAGAAGACGGTTCGGTCATTTGTGACGGCCTAAAGAATTTTCAATCCAACATTACCGAGGCCGACGTATTACTGTTTTCTGGGCTTTTACGGACTAAAAAACTGACTAAAGAGCAGACTAAACAGCAAACCGAGCAGGACGGCCAATGGCAAGACGTTGGAACCGGCTTGTTTTACGCTTTTTTGAAGGACACGCCAGGGCTTAGCACAGGTGAGCCGGTTTACAGTGGCGCCATGACCGATGCCGATACCCGCACCTTGCACTTTGATAAGGTACATCTGCCCAAAGCGCAAATGGTCCCCGTTGCTAGCGAGCAAGAAGCGCTCGGCCTGCACGCACTCACGCGAGTAGTGTTTGCCGTCATGGCCATGGCCCCTTACATGGGCGGCGCACAACGGGCGCTGACACTGGCCGGGCAGTTTGCTCATAAGGTGCATGTACAAGATCAGCCACTGGCAACGCTGGATGGCACCGTGCTGGATTTTGGCCGTCAAAACATACGCTTCACCGTGTGTGAAGGTTTAGTGGAACGCTTTTGCCAAGCACTGCAAACGCTTAACGGTTCAGAAATGGGGGAATGGCTAGCAGAACAAGAGCCCAAAGTGCTGGCCACCAAACAGCACATCTCCGCCGAGTGTGAGGCCCTAGTGAGCTTTGCCCGCAAATTTATTGGCACTCGCGCCATGTTGGCAGAGCATGAAATCAGTCAGATCAGCCAGCAAGTGCTTTTTGCCGCTTTGCACCCGCCCGTGAATGCGGTGATTGAACGCGAATTAGGTCAGAGTTTATTGGCCGCTATTAAAGACAGTTAAATATTTTCGGTAATAAGATTATTTATTAAATTAAATTAAATTAATTTAAACGTTAAAAATTAAATAAAGTTAATACGTTAACACTGACAACTTGCACTAAGCCAGGCAGTAAAAAGAAGGCAAAACCAAGCACGTAAAATGGCTTGGCACGCGCCTCACAAGGCTTAGCAATCAAGCGCAGCGCCAGTACCAAAACCACCGCCAGCATAAGCCCCAAGGTTGAGGCAAAAGCCAACCCAGCCAACTGCAAACGGTAAAGCTGAAACCCGGCCAGCGCCGCCAAGACAAAGGCGGCCAAAGCCAAGTAAGCAAGCAGTGCCGGCTTGAGCTGCTCAAGCTCGCCATGGCTACCCGGTGTACGCGGTCGCGCCTCATCCGGCACGCTATGAGAGAGGTCATGAGCAATACCGCCGAGGGTGAAAAACAGCGCCATCCACAGCGCCGCCGGACCAATGTGCTGATGCAGCCACAGCGCCGCGTAAAGCGGAAAAAGGCCGAGCGAGGCATTAAGCAAGCTGACATGCACAAGTGTAGGAAGCTTAGGTTTGAGCCGGAAAAACACCGCGAAGCTCGCCAGACTCAAGGCACAAAAAACCAGCGCCTGTAAATTTGGCAGTTGCAGCAGTAACAGTAACAAGGCTAAAGCTAAGCGAGCGATATGAATTTGTCGTAAGGGTGCATCGGGTAGGCACAGTAGGCGCTCGGGGTGCTTGAGCTTATCCACCGGAATGTCGCAAAGGTCATCGCTTAGGCGGATTAAAAACAGTAACAGGCTCATGCTCAGCCAGCCACGTAAAAACAGTAGCCCGCTAATGTCGCCGTGCTGCATACCGGCACTGAACAGCGCTAAGGCCAAGCCAAGGGTAAATGCCAAGGGGCTGCGCTGACGAGCGTAAGCCGTAATGGGGTTTAGGTAGTGCGTGAGCTTGGCGAGCGACATGGGCTTTTGGTCTTTAAGTGAATAGATTGTTAATTTAAGCGAATTTTATAAAACAAAATTTTAATTCAACACATTTGTAGCAAGCACATTTCTCAGTAAACAAATTGTATAGGTAAATGTTATGTCAGATTCACCCGCGAATATACCGCAAACGAACACCGCCGCCGATGATACCACCACAACCCCTAGTGCCGCGCAATATGATATCTCCGCACTTAGCCATCAACCCTTCCCCGACGCACCCCCTGGGTTTTTAATTAACTTGGTTCTGAGGCTACGCCGCTTTTTATTGCGCTTAGCCGACTTGGTTGTGCCTGCCGATGCCGCCGTGTTTGAACGCATAGTTGGCGTAGGTCACACTGTTAGCATCGGTGCAATTACCCGTTTGGGGGTGCCGGATATTCTAGCGCAAGGCCCATTAAGCGCCAAAGCCCTAGCCGAGCGCACTGGCTGTAATGCAGACGCCATGCACCGCACCATGCGAGCCATGGTGACCGGTGGCGTATTCAAGCTCGATCGTGAGGGGCGTTTTGCCAACAACCGTCTCTCTAGAGAGTTGTGTGCTGGGCGCTTAAATCGCGCCAAAGAGTTTGCTGAGTACTTTAGCTCCAAGTCCAACGTCTTGGCCTACGCCGAGTTTGATCACGTCCTTAAAACCGGCGAAGAAGGTTTTATGCATGCCAACGGCAAAGATTTGTGGCAATGGTTTGACGCTCACCCGGAGGAGCTAGAAACCTTTGCGCAGATGATGATGGGCGTTACCAATGGCGAGGCGCCGATGGTGGCCAAGCTTTACCCCTTTGAGGAAATCACCCGCCTGTGTGATGTCGGTGGCGGTCGTGGCAGTCTGTTGTCGGAATTAGTGGTGCGTTACCCGCATTTACAGGGCGTACTCTTTGATTGCGAGGGCGTCATTGCCTCCGCAGGGCCGCTGTTAGAGGCGCGCGGTGTGGCGGATAAAATCGAGTGCGAGACGGGGGATTTTTACACCGCCGTGCCCGCCGGTTGCGACGCCTATATGCTTAAAAACGTGATGCATGATTGGGATGATGGCCGCTGTAAAATTATTCTCGATAATTGCCGTAAGGTGATGAAAAAAGGCAACAAGGTATTATTGGTAGAAATTGTATTGGAGGAGTTTGACCGTACTAATTTTGCTGCACTGCGTGATATTCACGTGTTAACTGTATGTACGGGTGGGCGTGAGCGCAGCCGGGCGGATTATGCGCGGCTGTTGCGTACTTCGGGTTTTGAGCCGGGGCGGGTGTTTGTCTCGCCGATTATATCTGTGATTGAGGGGGTGGTGGCCTAAGGGAAAGCTACGTATATCCTTTTTTTATTTAATGCTGTATATTAATTCAGTATTTTTAAAACCCCTATACGGATATGCGAGCCCATTAAGCGATGAGCAAAATTAACAATCCACATGACAAGTTTATTCACTCCTACTTG
>NVXL01000145.1 GCA_002746115.1 Alteromonadaceae bacterium | reverse complement strand
GTTGACCCGTTACTCTAAAAAGGGATCTGACCCCTTTTCTGCTTTTATCAAACAGATAGCTTTACGTCTGCGGCTGGGGCGTTTGAGGCCTCATCCGTAAATCAACTCTCCAGTATTTCAATTAGCCCAAATGCTAGCCCTATGGGAGATTTACTTGGAAAGCTTGATGGTATTGATTCTAGGTCAGTTGGCGGGCTCTTAAAGGCAGGAAACTGGCTTAGCCTTATAGTCGGTGTTTTGTCAATACCAGGCTCCACCCCTGGTGCAGGTATTACGTTAAATCAATGGGAGTCTTTGACTTCGGAAGAAGCATTAGCTGAGGTCAGGTCTCATACGGGGGCTGTCAATCTCGATACGGGAACATTAAGAGCTTTGGGTTCAGCTGATGTTGGTTTAGCCGCGATGCTTATTGCAGCGATTGGTGATCAAAAGCCTTTGGTTACAGCTACTGCTTTGGCAGAGTTCACCACTTCTGTTATGAAATCTACTGATAGAACTATCCATTTGAAAGCAGCAGCTATTTTAGCAACTGTATCTGTTATACCTGATAACCCCTCTGCAAGAGTAATGGCGCTTACTGAGTCGAGAAAAGTTGGTTTTGCTGATAAATTGATATTTGGAACTGGCGATCAGCTAGGGATAACAACTTTTACTTCAGATGCGAAGTTCGTTAGGGGCGCACTAGTTCAAGGTGTTAGGCTCGAAACTTTAGTACATCCACCACATAGGCTATAAAGAGGTTCTATGACTAAGAAAGAAATATCATTATGGAATGATATAGGCGTTGGGTTAATCATAAAGGAAAGCAGTTCAGTTACCTATACCAATCAGGTTGGCGGAACATCTTGTTTGCAGTTAGGTGCAGAAGGTTATTTGGTTCCTGTAAATAATGACTGTGCGGCAGGAGATTACCAGAGCTCATTAGAGTATAAGCTCTCCAATTTTTTTGAAAGTAAGAACACGTTATCTGAAACTGATGCAGACCTGCTTGACGAATTACTCTCTCGATATGAAGAGAGTAAGTTTATTCGCTGTGATAGAAAAAAACTGCACGAGAGCAATGAGTCTTGGGTGTTTGTAAATATTGATTACAAAAAATGTGAATCCTTGCGTGGATTTACATCCACATCGGGAGTGTTGACGTGGCCAAATAGTGATTAACGAAATCAATAAGCTCCATTGCCTTTTAAAACGCTGTTTTAAAAGGCAAGTCAACTAACCTACAGAGAATCTATACCACCAAACGCTTTAATTATCTGCTTAATAAACGCGTTCAGCTCTACCGTCATAATGGAAAACTCAATATCAAACTCTTCAGCGGCGGTCTCAGCGTGAGAACCGTCGATTTTATCAAGTATCGCGTCATCGTATTTTAGACGCTTCAGTGCAAATTGATCGTCAACAATAAAGTGAATACTTTCGTTCCAGCTTAATGCCAGCTTATTTACAATCATGCCGGATTCAAGATGACTAAGGATCTCGTGCGCGGTTAAATCTTGTTTTTTACAGCGTATTAACCGGCCTTCTTTGGGATCAAGTAATTCACACTCTTCACCAAATTCAAACTTTTGCGCAGTGCTACAGCTGCGTAGCCACTCAGTCATGGTTTGGATGGGCGGTTGTTTTGGGAATATGGGGACGGTTTTTAATTGCCCTAAGGCTTCGCGTAGCGCACTGAGTAATTCTTCAGCACGGTTGGCGGCACTGGCGTTGACGACGATAAAGTCATCACGTGTATCAATGTAGGCAAAATCCATTGAGGACTTGGCAAAGGCTCTAGGTAAGAGTGAGAAGAGAATCTCATCTTTTAAGGTTTGGCGCTCAGCGCGAGCGACATGGCGAGATTCGTCATTTTGAATCTGGGCGACTTTTTCTTCTAGCTGATCTTTAATTACGCCCGCAGGAACGACTTTTTCCTGACGTTTGGCGCAAATCATTATATAGCCATTAGCGGCATGTACGTATTGCGTGCCTTGGCGCCCAAGCGGGAAGGTCCAACCGTATTTCATTGGGTCTAGCTTGCCGCAAGGTTGAAATGCAAAAGCCTCTAGCGCCTCATTGAGTTCATCTGGTGTTTGGGTGAAGGGCTCTGTTAGACGAAAAAGTCTTAGGTTTTTGAACCACATAATATTTACATATGCCTTGTGACGGTGGATTTACGGCCGTAAGTTTAAACGCTTGGAGTAAGGTTAGAAACTCAGCGGGTATTGCAGAGCTTCTAACGAAGGTCGAGCTATGTTTAAACGTTATGCTTAAAAGCTATGTTTGAAAACATTGTTTAAAAATGTTGTTTAAAAATGTTGTTTAAAAACAGGGCTTAAAAATAAAATTTAAGAAACGATTTCAAGCAGCTCTACTTCAAAAACTAAAGCGCTGTAAGGGGCGATTGAACCGCCTGCGCCTTGTTCACCATAGGCAAGGTTATGAGGAATAAATAGACGCCATTTTGAACCAACACCCATTAGCTGAAGGGCTTCTGTCCAACCAGCAATTACGCCGTTTACAGGAAATTCAGAAGGCGTGCCACGATCAACTGAGCTATCAAATACTTGACCGTTGATCAGGCTGCCGTGGTAATGGGTTTTTACCGTAGAGGTGGCTGCTGGCTTATCGCCTGTGCCTTCTGTCATGATTTCGTATTGTAGGCCTGAGTCAGTTACCGTGATGCCTTCTTTGCTAGCGTTTTCGGCTAGGAAAGCTTCACCTTCAGAGCCGAGGTCTTTTGATTGCGCTTTTTGTTTGGCGGTCATTTCTTCGTTAATGACGGCAAAAGCGGCATCGATTTTCTCGGGTGAAACAGCGCTATCGTTGCCTTTGATTGCATCAATAAGGCCTGCGGCAACGGCGTCGGCATCGACTCCGTCAAAAGGATTAGAGGCAAGTTGATCACCCATTTGGCGACCGACACCATAGCTGGCACGCAATTGAGTGGTGGTATATTTTTCAGACATAGCTGTTCTCGGTAGAGGAAGTGAGCCGCCTGAGCGCGTTTGGACGTTCGGGCGTGCGAAAATCGGCTATTCTATCATGCAACTAAATGAAATGGGTTCCGATCAGCGTAAAAGCGGGCGGTAACATCCTTGTACCAAATCCTCATCCCTGCTCCCAATATCGTCCTGATCCGTACACTCCATTTGCGCTAGTTTCCTACATCCCACCTGAACCGTAGCTGAATGGTTCCAGAATGTTTTAGGCTTTTAATTTATCGGGTGTTTTTTCTTCGGCGAGCCATTAAAAGGATCAGCCCCGTTAGACTTAACCAATAAGCCGCGCCGCCACCGCCGGTACTACCTCCGGTGATTGCCGTATTACCAGTACCGCCGTTATTAGCATTGGGGTTGCCTTCAAAGGTGCCGACTTGGGCAACGGCAAAAGTCCGCTCGGTTTGGATTTCAGGTGTGCCGCTGGATTTGGTGAGCGCGATTTGCCAGCTAGCCTCTTGTTCTAATACGGGGCTGTTAAATGGTGGCAGGCCGCGACCATCAATTACAATTTCGTCCGTACGGCCGGTGCCTTCACCTAATGTTAATGTCCAAGCGGTGCCTTCGTTTGTGCATTCAGCGTTTAAGCTGGCTTGGCGAAGCAAAGCTTGGTCGCCCATGTCGGGGTTGAAGACAAAACTCGGGTCGAGCAACATTTCGTCGGCGGATAAGGTGGTGTACAAACGTGTTAAGTACAAACTATCGTCGTCGATCAGGTCGTAAGCGTTCTGACGCGGTATTACTATTTGTTGTTGAATGGCTGCGTCCAATAGGATCGCGGCAGCGTCTAATTCTGGAAGGGTATATTGTGTTGCTAGCGCGAGAGTGCTGCCGTATACCGAGGATGTTTGACCGTTGGGTAGCGGTAAATGTTCTTGGAGCGTCGCAAGTATTAGCGGGTCAGCAATAAAATCCCATGCGCTGACGATGAATTCAGCGGAGCCGTCCGCAAGCGGTGGGAGTATATCTGTCAATTGCCCAGGCGGGGTGATTTGGTCAATAAACGGTGCGATGCTACCGGCATAGTCAGTGGCAAAGCCCTGCCCACCAGCTTCATTCATAGCATCTGTTATTAAAGTTTGGTAGCTGGCGTAGGCGTTACGTGTACCCGTGTACCAGTTAATACGTGTGTAATTAGGGGTGACGTGTAAGAAATTCTCAGGTACCGCACGGTTATCACCCAAGACCCAAACAATCACGCCCATATCGTCCTGTGCCGCAATTGAGGTTAGAGTCATGGGGATGACGGGTTGGGTGCTAGGGTAATCAAGGATGATGGGTTGGATATCGCCAGAGTCTTGGTCACTTTGCAATTTCAGCACGACGAATTTCATATCCGCGTTAACGTATGGTTCAAGTAATTCACTGCCGCGATCAGTTAAGTCAAGGTTATTATCGGCTAGCCAAAGCGCGAGGGCGTTAGCGCTATCACTGCTAATAACTTGTGCATCGAAAGGCCCCACTTTAAGGCTTTGTTCCACTACCACTGAAGGCGTTACCGTGGCTTGTGGTTGAGGGGTGCTGGCGGCGTTATCGGTGGAGGTAACTTCTGGTAGGGGGGCTTCACACTGTGTGCCGGTAGTGAGCAAATTAAACTGCGGGCGAGTAGCCGCCTCTAATTGATTGAAGAGCGCATCGTCACCTATGCTTAATACAGGTGTGGCAGGTACCGGCAATACCCAACCAAACTCTGAGGCTTCACCGCTATAAAATATCCGTACCATCGCGGTGGTACGATCACCGTCTTGTTTAAAAACGATTTGTTCCCCTGATTGATTAATGGGGATGAATTGGCAAAAGAATCCGCCGCAGGCACTGGCCTGCTGAGCACTGAATAATAAACTGGTGACTAGGCAAGCAAAGGTGATAATTCGCATGGTTTTCTCCGTATCGGTTATCCGTAAATACCCCTTGCTCAGTAATATTGCTAAGCAACTGTATTTGATAGGAGTAATACTAGCTGTAATGTGATTTTAAAGTTGTTATAAAGTGTTAGCTTTGTGTGGCAATTTGCACGGCTTAAACCAATACCTAGGTTGATATATATCCCCGAGTAATAATGGCAGTGATCAGTGCAAAAGCGGGTGGTAACATCTTTGTAGTAAATGCGCATCCTTGCTCTAGGTATCGTCCTGATCCCTGCACTTTATTTGGTTTTGCGAGTTATTCTTTTATGAGCTTTTTTTACGAGTCATTAAAAGAACCAAACCCATTAAACTTAACCAGTAAGCTGCGCCGCCACCGCCGGTACTTCCACTATCGGTATTGCCGGTGTTGGGTATTGGATTAGTGCCATCGCCATTGCCAGCGTTAGCATTAGGCGTATTTTCAAAGGTGACAACTTGGGCAATCTCAAAAGTCCGCTCGGTTTGAATTTCTGGAGCACCGCTAGATTTGGTTAGCGCTATTTGCCAGCTAGCATCTTGCTCCAGAACGGGAGCCGTGGCGAAAAAGGTTGGCGGCAAACCGCGCCCATCGATGACAATCTCGTCGGTGCGACCAGTGCCTTCACCTAGGGTTAATGTCCAGTCTGTGCCTTCGTCTGTGCACTCAGAGTTTAAAGTGGCTTGACGCACTAAGGCTTGATCGCCCATGTCGGGGTTAAATACAAAGCTCGGGTCGAGCAACATCTCGTCGGCGGATAAAGTGGTGTATAAACGCGTTAAATATAAATCATCGTCGAGCAGGTCATAAGCGTTTTGGCGTGGTGTAACGATTTGCTCTTGAATGGCAGCGTCTAGTAGCGTCGCCGCATTGTCCAATTCCGCCTGGGTATATTGCGTTGCCAGCGCGAGAGTATTACCGTATACCGACGAGTCTTGGCCATCAGGTAGTGGTAAATGCTCTTGTAGTGTTGCAAATACGAGTGGGTCAGCAATAAAATCCCATGCACTGACGATGTACTCAGCAGAGCCGTCCGCAAGCGGAGTGAGGTTGGCGGTCAATTGCTCAGCCGTGGCTATTTGGTCAATAAACGGTGCGAGGCTACCGGCATAGTCTGTGGCAAAGCCCTGCCCGCCAGCTTCATTCATAGCATCCGTTATTAACGTTTGGTAGCTGGCGTAGGCGTTACGTGAGCCCGTATACCAGTTAATACGTGTGTAATTAGGCGTGACGTGTAAGAAGTTTTCAGGCACGGCACGGTTATCACCTAAGACCCAAACGATGACGTCCATATCGTCCTGAGCTGCAATCGAGGTTAGGGTAATGGGGATGACGGGTTTGGTGCTAGGGTAGTCAAGAATAATGGGTTGGATGTCGCCTGCGGCTTGATCACTTTGTAATTTCAACACGACAAATTTCATGCCGGCGTTAACGTATGGCTCAAGCAGCTCACTGCCGCGATCCGTTAGGTCAAGGTTATTATCCGCCAGCCAAAGCGCGAGCGCGTTTGCGCTATCACTACTAATAACTTGTGCATCAAAAGGTCCAACTTCAAGGCTTTGTTCTATTACGACAGAGGGTACAGCTGTGGGGACGGGTAGCGGGAAACCGCTGCTGTCGAGAGTGGCACCCTCGAATACCCTAGTGGGGTCGACGCACTCAGAGCCGGTTATGAGTAAATCAAACTGCGGCCGAGTCGCGGCTTCTAACTGATTGAAGAGCGCATCATCACCGACACTTAATTCTGGCGTAGCAGGTACGGGTAATACCCAGCCAAACTCTGAAGCCTCTCCACTATAAAAGATACGTACCATTGTGGTGGTACGGTCCCCGTCTTGTTTAAAAACGATTTGCTCCCCAGATTGATTAATGGGGGTAAATTGACAAAAAAATCCGCCGCAGGCACTAGCCTGCTGGGCACTGAATAATACGCTGGTTGCTAGGCAAACAAATGTGATGAGTCGCATGTTTTTCTCCGTATCGGTTGTCCGTAAACGCCAGCCGCTCAACGAGCAGGTTGTGTCGTCAAGCAACTGGATTTGATAGGAGTAATACTAGCGATAATGTGGCTTTAAAGTTGTTATAAAGTGTTAGCTTTATGTGTGAATTTGCAAAATGTGGGAATTTGCAAGGCCTAAACAAATACCGGCGTTGATATATGCTCCCAAGCAATAATGGTTCCGACCATTAGACAAACAATGAGTATCAATACTGACGCTAATGCTGCACAGGTGTATAAAAATGCCATCTCTTCTGTGAGCTTAAGTCGGATGCGTAATGCGAGGTAAATCAGGTAAAAGCCGTAGGTCGCAGCGGCAAGGGCAAGTAAAAAATCCAGCCAAAAAATAGGGTAAGCGGCGGCAGTACCGGCTAAAAACACGGGCGTGCCGCAGACGGCTACGGTTTCAACTGCGCGCGGAGCGGAGAATTGGGTGCGATAAGTCTTCGACATCCAGCTCAAGGCAAAGCCGGTGACAATCGTGCCAGCAATCATCGCTACGTAAAACATCAGCGCTAACCAGATAGCGCCATCCTCGGCAATACGAATGACGCGCTCACCTATTGACCAGCCTTGTATGGCGGTTCCGTAGTAGAACGCAAGTGCCGGTAATAGTGCCAACAAGGCGGTATACATGGCACCCCAATAGGGTTCGTGCTGACGACCGTCGAGCTCCGCTAAATAAGTTTTCGGTGTGCTTATAATTTTTATTGCATCGTATAACATATTGCCCTCAACCTGAGCGGTTAATCGTAATCTCAAAAGTGCTGCACGTATGATGTTCAGTACTTATGTTTATAGTGCTTATATTTATAGTACTAGTGTTTATATCGCTAGCGTTATATGCCATCGCGAGCTTAATCACTATAAGTCTCTCGTTATAGGGGATATTGCCAATGTTGTGACGATAGCGTAAATAGCACGCAAATACACCTCTTCTGCGTTCCCAATCGTTAGCAATCGCTGACCAATGGCGGAGTATTTGATTTGGATCAAATGCTAATTCCGCGTGCCATTCATACTTTTAGCCATGTTACGGCTTGCGGAAAATATCCGTGCCACCAAAACCCAGATAAACAGCYGTTAGATAAACAGCCGTTAGATAAACAACTCGTTAGGTAAACAACTATGGTAGAGAACACCGTGGGCTCCGGGGCACCACATGATTATAACTATACAGTGGTGCGCCAATTCACCATTATGACGATCGTCTGGGGCATTGTTGGAATGGGTGTTGGTGTGCTGCTAGCAGCACAATTGTGCTGGCCTGAGCTTAACGACCTATATCAACCGTATACACATTTTGGCCGCCTAAGACCTCTGCATACTAATGCTGTTATCTTTGCCTTTGGCGGTTGTGCACTCTTTGCCTCGTCGTTTTACGTTGTGCAGCGCACTTGCCAAGCTAGATTGTTTGGTGGCCCTTTAATTGCCTTTACCTTTTGGGGCTGGCAGTTAGTCATTGTCGCCGCAGCGATTACCTTGCCAATGGGCTACACCTCAGCGAAAGAGTATGCCGAGCTGGAATGGCCAATCGATATTTTAATTACCTTTGTTTGGGTGGCTTATGGCATCGTATTTTTTGGCACAATAATGAAGCGTAAAACAGCGCATATTTATGTCGCGAACTGGTTTTTTGGTGCGTTTATTGTGACCGTAGCAATTCTACATGTCGTCAACAGCATGGCGATACCGGTCGGTTGGTTTAAGTCTTACTCTATATATAGCGGCGCAACCGATGCCATGATCCAGTGGTGGTACGGCCACAATGCAGTAGGGTTTTTCTTAACCGCAGGGTTTTTAGGTATTATGTATTACTTCGTGCCTAAGCAGGCAGGGCGCCCGGTTTATTCCTACCAGTTATCTATTGTACATTTTTGGTCTTTGATTGCGATTTATGTATGGGCCGGCAGCCATCACCTGCACTATTCAGCCTTACCTGACTGGGCTCAAACCCTAGGTATGGTCATGTCCCTTATTCTGTTGGCGCCTTCTTGGGGCGGTATGATCAACGGCGTTATGACGCTCTCTGGTGCGTGGCATAAACTACGCACTGATCCGACGCTACGCTTTTTAGTCGTGTCACTCTCGTTTTACGGCATGTCGACTTTTGAAGGTCCAATGATGTCGATTAAAACCGTGAATGCCCTATCGCATAATACCGATTGGACCATTGGGCACGTGCATTCAGGCGCACTGGGTTGGGTTGCGATGATTTCAATTGGCGCCGTATATCACCTGCTCCCTATTTTATTTAATCGTCAGCGAATGTGGAGTGTCCCGCTAATAAATACGCATTTTTGGTTAAGCACCGCAGGCATCGTATTGTATATCGCTTCTATGTGGGTAAACGGTATTTTACAAGGCCTAATGTGGCGTGCATTTAACCAAGACGGCACCTTAACCTATAGCTTTGTCGAGTCTTTGATTGCAAGTTACCCCGGCTACTATGTGCGTTTTGCGGGGGGGGCGATGTTTTTGATTGGCATGTTATTAATGGCCTATAACACTTATCGCACCATTTATAGTGAAAAGTATAGTGAAGAGTGTAGTGAAGAGACCGCTATGGATAACAATACCGACGAGGCAGCTGACGCGTCTGCCGCTAGTACTGCGGTCGCTTAAGGGGAAGCTGGCAAGATGAAAAATCATGACATAATTGAAAAAATATTGGTTTAATGATCGTCTTAGTGGTTGTCGCTATTAGCTTTGGTGGTTTGGTTGAGATCGTACCTCAGTTTTTCCTACCGGAAACCACCAAGCCGATACCCGGATTAAAACCTATGGGCGCTGTTGAGCTGGAAGGGCGCGATATTTATATTCGTGAAGGCTGCCATGTATGCCATACCCAAATGGTGCGACCACTACAGGCTGAGGTGGAGCGTTATGGGCATTATTCCGTGGCAGGTGAGAGCGTGTATGAGCATCCATTTTTATGGGGCTCAAAACGTACCGGTCCAGACCTTGCTCGGGTAGGTAAGCGTTATAGTGATAGCTGGCACAAAACCCATTTACATAACCCGCGCAGCGTGGTGCCAGAGTCCAATATGCCATCTTTTCCTTGGTTATTTGAAAACATATTAGACGGCAAAAAAACAGGCCGAAAAATGGCCGCGTTACGGGTGGTTGGGGTGCCTTACACCGACGCGGATATTGCGAGTGCAAGCGAACTTGTAAAAGGTGTTAGTGAGGGCGATGCCTTGATTGCCTACCTTCAGCAGTTAGGCACTTTATTAACCTATAAACGCTAAGCGACCAAGAGATAAGTGAGTAAACCATGGATATTAATACCCTGCGGAGCTTAGCCACCGTTTTTATGGCGATTGCATTTTTTGGCGTGTGCTGGTGGGCCTACTCTCCCAAGCGGAAAAAAGGTTTTGATGAGGCCGCTAACCTGCCTTTTGCCGATGAGCCACAAGTGCAAGACTCGGTGATAAGCTCTGGTAGTAATAACCAGAGTAACCACAAGAATAGCCATTCAAATAGCCCCCAAGCTAAATAGACGAGGTAACAAAAAACGATGAGCACATTTTGGAGTTTCTGGATTATCTCGTTAACCGTTATTTGTCTTGGGTTAGTCTTGTGGGTGTTGTTGGCCAACCGTAAAGTGGCAGTAAAAGATGATCATGACCCCGAGAATAAAACCACGGGGCATAACTATGACGGTATTGAAGAGTACGATAACCCTTTGCCTAAGTGGTGGTTTCAGTTATTTGTTGGCACCATTATTTATGCCGTTCTTTACGTCATTTGGTACCCAGGTTTAGGTGGTTGGGCAGGCATCGGCGGGTGGACTTCTACCGGTGAGCTAGCCCGAGACCAGCAAAAAGCACAGGCGAAATTTGCCGAAACCT
>NVXL01000144.1 GCA_002746115.1 Alteromonadaceae bacterium | reverse complement strand
ACATTGCAGACCATTTTCCTGATGTTAGGAAAATGGTCGAGTTAGGCTCGGGTAGCCAGCGAGAAATAAACGACATTATGCTCACCCGTTATGCCTGTTACCTTGTTGCCCAAAATGGGGACCCTTCCAAGCAAGCCATTGCCAAGCACCTAAAAACATTTTTGCCAGCGGTGAGCTGGTGGAGCAAGTGGTATGTTCCATTTTGGAGCACACCACTGAACACGGCGCGATAGCGGGTAAAACCCAGACCAAAGCGGTGAAGTATTACAACTGAGCTTGTTAACTTTGAGGCTGAAACAAAACTTAACGTTCAGTTTGGCTAGTGCTGGTATGTGGGCGCTTGCTCGTATAAAATACCCACCTTTTTACTGTTAACCCCAAGTATTGAGTGACTTATTTATCATGGATAGAATACTTTACCTCCTCCTCTTTTTATTGCTCAGCCCCCTTAACGCCTACAGTGAGGCGGACAACAACACTCAAGTCCCGGCAGACTTACTGTTCAAATACGCCGCTAACCGCTACTACGTACTTTCTCCCGATGGCAAATATATTGCCTCGCTAGGCTACCGCAACGAGCAAGAAGTCTTGTTGATTACCGATGTTAGTAAAAAAGAGGTGATTCAAACGGTCAAAATCGGCGCCTACCCCGAATCCATCAATTGGAAGGGCAATCGCGTCATCCTTGGCGTTAAAAAAGTACTGGTCGAAATCGGACTCGATAATAGCACCCCAAGAGTCATCCTGGGTGTTGAAGACCGGGCGAAAAAAGGGAAAAAACGCGTTGCGATGCAGTGGCAGATGCTTAATCCCCTCAATGACGATCAGGAGAATATTCTCGTTAGTGGCTGGGACTACTACGGTCGGCTAAGTAAAGTCTACACCTACAATGTCTACACTGGTGACCTAGAGGCGCAATATAACATCAAAGCCGGGCCGGACGACACCACTTGGTACTTTGATGGCGTAGGTAAACTGCGTGTTGGTATTCGTCATAAACGCGGTGCTCTCGATATTTTTACCCCAAAAAAGGGCAAACTCAAACTCAATCGTAGCATCGCCATGGGCAGTGCCCCAAAAGGCGAGCTGATCAAAAAGGACGGCACCCAGCTGGCCAACCGAGTAAAATATTTAGGGGGCGATAAAGATAGGGATACTATTTATGTTGCGCACAGCCTCGCGTCCGACCGTTTTCAGATCTATGCCTATAGCCTTGCTAAGAAGGATTTTGTCGATAGCGTGTTAAGCTCCGAGAGTTATGATATTGGCGGGGCGGGTAGTGGTACCGATCTGGTTTACGACTGGGATGCCAGCCTCGTTGGTATTAAATACCTAGAGCAGAAGAAAGTAGCACATTGGCTTGATCCGCGCTTGAAAACCCTACAGCAGCGTATCGACAAAATTTTCCCCAATTCTCAAAATGTTATCCTTAACTTTGATAGAAAGCGCGAGGTTTTACTGGTTGAGCGAATTCAGAATCGTCGTGGTGTCGTCTATATTTACGAGACGAAAAAATCACAATTTACCCGCTTAGCTGGCACCGCTATTTGGTTGGAAGATTACGATTTAGCCTCGGAAAAAACTGTTCAGTATACCGCTCGTGACGGCTCCGAGCATTATGCCTTCTTGACAGCTGCGGTTGATAGTGACGAGGGCGCTAAACCGCTCGTGATTATTCCAAGTACCGGGCTGTGGTCGCGTTGGATTCAGGGGTATACCGCAGAGGCCAAATATTTTGCCTCTCAGGGCTACGCAGTGTTGCGTGTTAATCACCGTGGTACCTGGGGTATGGGGCGTGAGTACGCCATGTCTGGCATAAAAGAAGGTGCCAAGCTCGCTACCGATGATATTGCCGATGCTGCCAAGTGGGCTATAGATCAAAACATTGCCAAACCGGGGCAAGTGTTTTTATATGCTAAGCAATCCGGCGGCACGCGCGCATTATTGGCAAGTTTGCGTAACCCAGAACGCTTTGCTGGCGTGGTGATAGACTCCGCGCCTTTAAAGCTGCGAGCCGCACAACGCTACGCGAAAAAGCACGATTTTGACAACCTGGATGAATATTACCACCTATTAAAACAGGGTAGCGCTGAAGACTTAAAAACATTGTCGCCTTACACAAAGCTGCCACATACGACCGTGCCAACGATGTTATTTTATGGTGAAAAAAGCGTTTACCTGAGTAAAGGGGATGCTAAAAAATTACTGAAAAAATCTAAGGCCTCGACAAATAATATTACGCTCAATACCATAAAAGACGAAAAATCTAGCATCAAAAAAAATGTCAACAAAGTCTACGTGGTAGAAAAAGCCTTTAAGTTTTTTAACGACCTGCGACAAAAACAACAGCCAACCGCGACCGATGGCAAGCCATAAGGGAATACTCATCATGAAGATTATGACATCATTTTTAAGCCTATTTATTGCCATGCTGTTAGCCGTAGGTAGTCATGGCGATGAGCCCGTGGAAGCGGACTTGTTGTATCGCACTATGGACGGTTACGGCTACAGTATTTCGCCCAAAGGGCGCTACTTGGCCCAAGTTAATGAGCGCCCTCTGGATTACATGCTGGTGATCACTGATCTGGAAAAGTCCGAAATAGTATACGAGGTGCCGCTCGGTAAATATTACCCCTACAATCTCACTTGGTTTACGCCTCGTCGCTTAATCTATGAGCAGGGCGGGCAGTTAGTGGCGACGAATATTGACGGTGCAGAGCGTCGCGTCGTACTGGAAAATGTTGATTGGAAAGACAAAAAGTATTTCTCCAAGCGCTGGTATAACAAATACTACCGTCAGTGGCGCATATTAAATATCCTCCCCGATGACCCGGAGGTGATTCTGGTCGAATCCCGAGATAAAAATGACATCGCTAGAGTGCAGCGGGTGAATGTTTATACCGGCGAGAAAGATATCGTGGCCGATGGTAAGCCTTACAAAGTCTCTCGCTGGTATGTCGATCGGGCTGGCCATGTTATTTTAGGGACGCGTGTTAAGAAAAACAAAATTGAATTTTATTTGCCCAATAAGCCATCAAACCCTGATGGAGAAGCGGGGAAAGTTGAGTACTCCCTTAAAGGTAGTGTCAATCAGCATGAGGACTATTTGCGTCAAGGCAATATGACGGGTGAAAATCTGATTAACAGGAACTTGTCAATTATTGAAGGTGGTTATGATGGCGACACCGTTTATGTGGCGGAGAATATCAATACGAACCACTTTCGTTTATCGAGTTATAGTATTTCCAGGCAGCAAGTAATAGAAGTGCTCTATGAGGATCAAAATTACGATGTTGGTAGCCTTAGTGAGGAGCCAATACTGCATTTTCATGACAAAGAGAAGAAGCTGCTTGGCATGACCTATGTTGCCGATAGAGCTAAAAGTGTTTGGTTCGACGAGCGAATGCAAACCGTTCAGGATGTTCTAGACCGTCGATACAAAGAGGATAACAATATTCTTTGGGATTGGTCCTCTGACTTAGAGAAGTTCTTGGTCTACCAGCAATCTAGCCAGCATGCCGGTCGGGTGTTGAGCTATTTGCCTGAGAAAAAACGTATCGGCGTGCAAGCGGATGCAAAGGCTTTGTTAGAGGGCGCCGTTATACCGCCGACGCAAACCGTGCATTATAGCTCTGCCGACGGCACCCAGCATGAGTCGTATTTAACCTTACCCGTAGGTGAGCGCAGCCAGCCGTTACCGACAGTGATTATGGTGCATGGCGGGCCTTGGGCGCGTTATACCAATGACTACAATGCAGACGCCGCTTATTTTGTTACGCGTGGCTACGCTGTATTGCAAGTGAATTTTCGTGGCTCGACCGGCTTTGGTCGGGATTACCTGTTGGCTGGCATTAAGCAAATCGATTCGTTAATGCTCGATGATATTGCCGATGGTGCCAAATGGGCGGTGGCAAAAAAGTACACGGATCCCAAGCGCATATATATTATGGGTACCAGTTATGGCGGCTATGCGGCCTTAATGAGCACGGTACGCCACCCCAAGCTCTATCGCGCTGCCGCCTCACTTGCTGCACCACTTAACCTAGTGACGCAAATTGCGGATTACAAAAAAAACGACAACCACTTCGCCTACGCTTTTTGGAATTACGCGGTGGGAGATTTAAAAAAGGGCAAGAAGCAGCTGAAAAAAATGTCGCCGGTATTTAACCTCAACAAACTCCATACGCCATTTATTCTCTTCCATGGGGAAGATGATGGCATTGTTTCGGTTAAGCAGGTGCGGGAGTTTGAAAAACAGCTTAAGAAAAGTAAACTCAAGCCAAAAATTCGTGTAATTAAGGGCGAAGGGCATGGCCTAGACTCGTCCAGTAATCAGATTTATTACATTGAGTCGGCTTTGCGTTTGTTTGAAAAAGAGGGGTAAGGGCGCCGTCAGCTATGATGCGATGATAAGTTTATCAAGTGCTTTGGTTTGTCATTAGCTTTTGTAAAAACATCGTATTCACGAAAACTGACTTCGTATTTTTGGATATAGTATATTAGTGAGAGTGACATGACGATTAGGGGAGTCACTCTTGCTGGCGGTAAAATTTTGCTTTTCGCCATTCTCGTCAATATCATCCCCAAATTCGGACAGGCATCGAATAATGAAGTAGATTGTGCCTGTCTGGCTCCTGTTTCCGACCAAAGTATTGCCTAAGGTATTTTTACACCAAGTGTTCATCTTCAGTCAACGACACGTTCATTTTTCTCATTGATTCACCCTTCAGTTTTAACTTGTAAGCAAGTTTGAGGGCTACCCCAGTGAGTTTGTCCAGTCTATCACTTAGGATAATGGCACTGAGAATACAAAGCATCTGTCAGTCAACGATATCCTTTCCTGTGATTTATATTTTTGTATTCCGTATCACTCGTGGGAGAAAGGTAGCGTTGAACAGGTTAAGGGGTTAATCCGTCGTTTCTTACCAAAAAAACTGACATTACAATGGTGTCGAATAACGAAATATCACGGGTTTTTACTGGGTGCCGTCCCCTGAATTTGTAGAAGTAACAACACGAGCAAGCTAAAAAAGTGAAGTAATACATCTAGTCAAAGTGATCCGTGATGTATGTCACGCATTGGAGTCTCATCAGCAGTATCTCGTCAGCTGAGACGCGGTTTTTGCGGGTTTCTATTCTAATTGTGGCCTGCTGCCCATGAGATGAATTCTGATGTATCTCATAACCATTAAAAATAAAAAAAATCACTAAAAATGAAAATACCTTTCGGAGCACGTTTACGATGCAAAAACTTGGTTTTTTATTTACCTCTGCGCACCTCGCGAGACTTTACCGCAATCTAACTCTTCTCGCACTGCTTGCCGCCGCCATCGGCGTGCAGGCTAACCCGGCCGTGGAAATCTCAGGCCAAAACCCCATTCGTATCGAAGCTGAAGATTTTTGTGAAAGCTTTGGTGTACTCACCGAAACCACTGAAGACAGCGGTGGTGGCCTCAACGTCGGTTGGCTGGCGCCAGATGATTACATGATTTACGACCTGAATTTGCCGCAAGCGCCACCTTTGCAAGCCTCTGGCGGGATTAATTCGATCCCATTCAGCCACCGCAATACTCGCCCTTTTCATCGTATACCGGCGCTGACCCGTACACGTACCGGACGCTTGTTCGCAGGTATCGAATCACGGGTTGAACTAACCGACACTATTTTCGCTCCCCGTCGTTCGGGGAAAATACCGACTTTGGCTACTACTTTGGTGCGCGCCCAAATAACAAAGCGCGCTCTGGCAGCGCTGAGCATTTCCGTGGTCGTTTGGATGAAATTAAAATCTATAAACGGCCCTTATCTATTTCAGAGATTATTCAATTAAAAAACAATGAACATGTTGATCGCAGTGATCTGGTGTTGGATTTGTCTTTTGACTAAGCGGGAGAAAATTAACAATGAAAGCGAAAAATAAAAACGACCTGAGCAAGGGCGCCTCCGCCCTGGGGCTGTTATTCGTGGCTCTGGGTTTTACCCATGCCGCTGATGTACACGCGCAAAACGGCTGCACAGCCATGCACCTGCCAGCGACGATAGAAGCGGAAGCCTATTGCCAGGCAAGTGGTATTCAAACAGAAACCACCAGTGACATCGGCGGTGGGCAAAATGTTGGCTGGATAGATGCAGGAGACTGGTTGGCCTATAGCATTCATGTGCCAAGCGCGGGGGAATATAACGTTTCCTACCGTGTGGCCAGTGTTAATGGCGCCACCTTGCAACTAGAGGGGCAGGGGGGCTCGCCAGTATATGGGCAAATAAACGTGCCCGCGACCGGTGGCTGGCAAGACTGGCTAAGCGTGAGTCATACAGTGACACTGGCAGCGGGAGAGCAAAATATAGCCATCGCCGCACTCACCGGGGGCTGGAATATCAACCACGTCGAGCTTCGCGCCACCGACACCGCCGCGCTTAGCGACGCTTACTATCTAATTAACGACTGGCAAAATGCCTACCTGTATGACAATGGGGAATTTGCGGCCTATGCGAGTGCGCCAGCAGGTACACGCTTCCATTGGCTTCAGGAAAGCCTTGGCGATGGCGTGTATGAATTTCGCAACGTGGCCACTGGCGATTACCTGCACATTGAGGGCCTGGCAGCCAGTGTGCAGGCAAGCACGCGCAACCCCGTTTGGCAAAGTGCTCGCTGGCGGCTTTTGGACACCGGTGGTGAGAATGTACGCCTGCAAAGCCATTGGCGTGAGGATCATTTTATACACATAGAAAACCTAAGCGGCAATGCCGAATATGGTTTGGTGAACGCTGACTGGGCCAGCGCCCAGTGGCGCTTGGCGCGTGCTCCCCTGACGAGTGAAATGCCCACACCSACACCGACACCCACRCCSACGCCCGAGCCCGTAGATACMGATGACGACGGTGTATTGGATACRRCAGACAACTGCCCCAATGAGGCGAATACTGCACAGGAGGACTTGGATGGCGATGGAGACGGTGATATCTGCGATTTGGATATCGACGGTGACGGCTTCTCCAATGAGCACGAAATTATTGCCGGAACCGATGGTCGTGACCCTGCGTCCTTCCCCGATCTGAATGCCGACGATGATGGCGATGGCGTTATTAATAACCAAGACCAATGCCCGGAGACCTTAGCCGACACCCGTGTGGACGATAGCGGCTGTGCGCTCGACTTCTTCCACATGATACAGGTGGAAGATTATAGCCGGGCCTCGGATTCTTCCGTGGGCAATGAAGGCGAGGCGTATCGCGATGGTGATGTGGATATAGAGCCCAGTAGTGATGAGGGCGGCGGCTTTAGTGTGGGTTGGATTGCCTCTGATGAATGGCTCGCTTTCGATAATATCACCATACCGGAGTCGGGTAATTACCAGTTTCGCGTGCGTTATTCGGCGGTGAGTGATAAGCGTGTGTCCTTCGATTTTAACTCTGGCAGCATAGCCTTGGGCGAATTCACCTTGCCCGCCACTGGCGGCTGGCATAACTGGCAAACAGTGACCTTGGATACACAAATGCAGGCAGGAACCTACAGCCTGGGTATATTTATGGTCGAAGGCGCCTGGAACTTAAACTGGGTGGAAATTGTTTCCGGTGGTGACGGCGACATACGCCTGCCCATTAACCCAGTGATTAACCTAAACAGCCCCCATACCGAACCGCTAATTCCCAAATGGGCACTGGGCTACTGGCAAAGTGCTTGGGGGGCGGATTCCCTTGGTTATGGTCATCAGAATAGTTTTCTTGATCATGCTCGTGCCCTTCGTGGGCAGGACAATCAATACGGTGCTCACCTCCACCCAGCGGACGTCATCGTGCTAGACATGTTTTGGAACGGTCTCGAATGGAATTGGCCGGGGAATATGACTTGGGACTTTGGTCGTTTTTCAGACCCCGAGGGCATGATTCGTGAGTTGCATGCTATGAATTTCAAGATTGCTCTTAACTATCACGAAGGCGGCTTTGGCCAACAATGGCTAAATCAAATGCGCCGAGATTTGGAGTGGGGCACCGATATCGTCTGGCTCGACTTTTGGCGTGGAGACTCCTCGCAGGAAGCACAAGTGTGGAATTTGCTAGGGGACGTTAACGGCCATGACAAGCGCCGTATGTTTATGGCTCGCCACTATGCACGACCCAACCATCACAACAATGAGCCCATATTAAACGGTCACTTCATGGAGGCGCCCAATGAGGAGGAATTTGAGAAAACCATGCCTGTGCACTGGACGGGGGATGTGTTAGGCACATGGGAAGGTTTTGCCGAGAGCATAGAAGGTATTGTTTATGGTGAGGATGGCGCCATGGGCGGTTGGTCTTACCTGCACACGGATACCCCAGGGCATACCGGCGGTGAAGACCCCGAGATCGCCACACGATGGATACAATTTTCTGACTTTTCGCCATTAACGCGTAACCACGGTACCACGGGTCGTGATGTATGGCGTTGGGGGCCAAAGGTGGAGGAAAACTCCTATCACTCACGCATGCTGCGTTACCGCTTGTTGCCGTATATCTACACCTACGCCTGGAAAATATGGGAAACCGCTGTGCCACTGACGCGCCCCTTTAAACTGGCCTTTCCCGGTCAGCGCGATGATATTCGTTACCAGTATATGTTTGGTGAGGAGCTGATGGTGGCACCGGTATATCGTGCGGCAGCCGATTTCCCCGGCGAGCGCATGCCAGTATTTTTGCCGGAAGGCGAGCAATGGATTGATTATTGGACCCATGAAGTACACGACGGCGGGCAAACCATTCATGTGGATGTGAGTGTGGAAAATAATAAATACATGCCGCTGTTCGTCAAGCGTGGTGCGATTATTCCGATGGGGCCAGAAATTCACTGGATTGACCCCGCTGTCCATGCCGACCCTTTAACTGTGGATATTTACCCGCTTGAGCAAGGCGTGTCGTCATTTACGCTTTACGATGACGATGGTGAAAGTACTGGGTATGAACGCGGTGATTTTGCGCAGACCCAATTTACCGTTACTGGGAACAGTGGTGATATGCAGGTAACTATTGGTGCGGCCATTGGAAACTATTCCGGAAAACCACAGCAACAAAATTATTTATTGAAAATAAACCTGACTACGCAGAGCATCAACAGCGTGACACTTGGTGGCACCAGCTTTAATCAAGTAAGTAATTACCAGGAATTATTAGGGGCTAATGGGGCCAATAACCGTTGGGCGGTCGATGCGCAAAATAATACGCTTTATGTGAGGTTTTCAACGTCTACAAGTGTTGCGAATACCATTTCAATTAATCGTTAATTATTGATAATGGTGCTTTAGTCAAGCGCCAGCACCCCAGGTTTCCAGGGGTGCTGTGCTTTACGTTTGCCTTTGTGTCTTAGTTTGCGGGTCGAACATTACACTTTTCGAAAAATCCGCACCATTCGGGTAGCGGTATTTACCCGTGAGGAATGTCAGGGACAGACACCCTCTTACCCCGTTCCCGTCAGTCCGCATCAACATTACCCGAGTCCTCTATTATAGTTGAAAATCCATTCTGTTGATTTAACCTGTGTTGTTTCCTTATAAATAATAGAAGGTCGGGGACAGGCACCCTCGTTAGCCCATTTATTGACAAAATTAACCATAGATATATGCTGGTCAGATATACAACTATGGGGTAAGCCTAATTTCCTTTGTTTCTGTTGAAGTCCTATGAATTTTTTGTGTTTATCTGATTTTGAGCGCGCTGAATGTGACGTCGCTCATTGACTCTGGCCGTTGGTCTTGGATGAGCGTCCATCCAATCAGGCACTAATCTAGAAACCAAAAGCACACGGCAATATTTAAATTAAGCTAGGCATTGCTTGAAATACGAAATGTAACATGGTTTTTCCTCCTGATGCCTGCGGCGGAGAATACCTTATTCAACGCTAGCTGATTCAATAAGGCGATTATCGAGCGAGTTGCAGAAATGCTTAGTGAGCTTACTCATTAACTGGAGGCGCGGTGATGAATTGGTTTTACCTTGTATCAAAGCAGCTCGAATAAAAATAATTTTGTGATGTCGCTTGTGGTCGTTAAACGTTTTGTTTTCGTAAGGAGGGCAGGTTTTTGTAGGGTTGGTTGTTTTTTCGTCGCCTCATGGTGTGAACAGTGTATTGTTATTTCCGTCTAATAAGTGATAAGGTCGCGAAAATATTTTTTCGAGTATATTTCGGGGTGTGATTTCGTTCGTCCGCTCTTACAGTGAGTGGTTGTGGTTAGGCGTCATTTCGCCAAATATTGCTCATATGATGCTGTTGTTCTTATTATGTTTCGCGTGAGTGGTACGTAAGTATTTTTATCCTATGCCTTTAATGGAATAAGTCAGGTTGAATGCGTTTGGTCACTATATGGGTTCTGTTTTTTATCGAATACTTATTAATCAGTGATTAATAAGTATTCGAGTGGCGTGCTTGGCTAGTTCGGTAAAGGGTTTTGTGGTTGATGGGGGGGAGTAAATTAACGAGCAAGTTTCGTTAATTTACACCAGAAAAACATTTAGTAGCATAAATACTTAACCAATAAATTATTGTGCGAGCGTGAGCGGAGTTGCGTGAGCTTTCTTCTTATTGTTCATGTGCAATGACGCAAACGGGCTAGTATTGGCTGTTATCATTCTTAGTAAAAACTGCCATAGGTGGCTTTATGATGTTTAAAGCGCGCAATAGCGTATTCTCTTTTTTGATTTTGTTGGCATTAGCGGCTGTGTCGCCCTTTGCAAATGCAGCAATGTGTGAATATATTATCGTGAA
>NVXL01000143.1 GCA_002746115.1 Alteromonadaceae bacterium | reverse complement strand
CTGGCGACCACATTGATATCTGGAATGGAAGCAGGATCACAGATCTATCCTCGTGTGTAAGAATTAATTTGAGAGTAGGTTCATTTGGCATACATTCCTTTACTGATGAGTACTCAGATTTCGAGGACTCTAAAAGTGTCTGGTTCTGGGAGACAGCGCAATGAAATACTTAACGGCATTACTGTCGGGTGTCGTTTTTGTGGTGCTTCTCAGCTTTTTGGCGTCGCCTTTCTTGAATGCGGGCTATATTAGCTATCATGACATACAGCCCGGGCCTGACGGCGAAACTCAATTAATTGATTTTTTGATTTATATTCAGTGGCCAATATTCTTTGTTGTAGGGGCTGTGTTGGGGGGCATGATGCATAACCGATTTCTTACGCGCAACTGAGCAGGGCAGGAGTTAACGCATGACTATGCTGAGGCGTGACTTACTTAACGGCGGACGCTTAACATTACATCCCAAGGCGCAAAGGATGCATCTGAATTTAAATGAGCCGGGGCCTGAGGTTTGTGGCGGCTCAGGTGGTATATACACTCGCTGTCACTTTTACCTGCAAATATTGGTGGGCGGTCGAGGCTGTTTTCACTGAGGTTCGCAGTTAGAATCCAAGTCTCGTTAGGGATTTTCCATTCAACTTGAATATAACGTTCATCGACTGAAAAACAGCTATTGTCTACATTCGCGTGTTGAATTAAGGCTTGTAGATGGCTTTGGCGTAGTTGTAATAATTGACGATAAAAGCTTAGCCAATATTGGGATTTTGGCGATGCGCGTTCACTCCATTGGAGCTTTGAGGCTTTGAAACTTTCGGGGTTGCAAGGGTTGGGGATGTTTTTGCGTGCCTCGGGTGTTGTGAAGCCGGGGAGTTTTGCGAATTCACTCATGCGACCTTGCTCGACAGATGTAGATAAATTCTCTGGAAAATCAGTAAAAAACAAAAAAGGTGTCTCTGCTCCCCATTCTTCTCCCATAAATAATAGTGGGATCTGCGGCGACAATAACATGATGGCGACCATTGCCTCGATACCTGCTTGAGAGGCGAGTTGGGTAATGCGCTCACCATAAGGGCGATTACCAATACGGTCATGGTTTTGTAAAAACGACACAAAGGCATTAAGCGGCAGCCCTTGGGTGCTTTCTCCGCGGATGTGATCATCGAAAAAATGAGATACCTCTCCCTGATAATCAAAACCTTGGGCTAAGCTGCGGGCAAGGCGTTGGCAGGGGAGTGTTTGGTGGTCGCTGTAGTAGGAGAAGGTTTCGCCAGTGATCAGGGTATGCATAACATGGTGGATGTCATCATTCCACTGCGCGTTATAGGCGGTTTTAGCGTTTAAATAATGACTGCTATTTAATTCATTTTCCAAAATAAGGTGCACGTGTGAGCTATTGGCGTGCTGGCGTAGTGTTGTGGCTAGCTCTTCAAGAAAGTGCGGTTCGCCTTTGTCGTGAATACACTGTACCGCATCAAAACGAATGCCATCGAAGCGAAATTCATTTAACCAATATAAGGCGTTTTGGATAAAAAACTGACGCACGATGCTGCTTTGTTTGCCGTCGAAATTAATGGCGTTGCCCCACGGGGTATGATGACGGCGGCTAAAAAAGTTACGCGCATAAAGGCTGAGGTAATTACCGTCTGGGCCAAAGTGGTTGTAGACCAAATCGATAAGGATCATGATGCCGCGCTTGTGACAGGCGTCGATGAGGGCTTTTAGCTCGTCTGGCGTGCCGTAGCAGCTATCGGGGGCGAACATGAGCACGCCGTCGTAGCCCCAGTTATGTTTGCCCGAAAAGTCCGCTAGGGGCATTAGTTCAATACACGTGATGCCGAGTTGTTGCAGGTGATCGAGGTGTGCAACGGCAGCGAGAAATGTGCCTTGTTCAGTAAACGTGCCAATGTGCAGTTCGTAAATGACAGCCTGTGCCCAGGGGCGGCCTTGCCAACCTTGGCATTTCCAGTGATATGCTTCTGGGTTAATAATTTGACTGGCGCCGTGTGCGCCTTCAGGTTGATAGCGCGAGGCGGGGTCGGGTACCAAGATATCATCTATTATAAATACGTAGCGGTCGTCGGGTCCTGCGAGGGAGCTACTGAGGCTGTGCCAGCCGTGCTTCTCTGCGGTCATTGTTTGAATATGGCATGAGCCGTCTTTGAGCCAAAGCTTAATATCGACCTGTTTTTTGTCGGGAGCCCAAAGACGAATCAATGTGCTGCCGTCGAGCTGTATTTGGGTGCCAAAAGGGGCTGATGGGGCGTCGCTTCTTATTTTGAGGGTCATGTGTCGAGGGTCATATTTGGCAGCAGGCTCTAAATAAAGCCATTATGCCGAATCTGGAGGCTTAGGCAAAGGGGCGCCTGTATTTTGTCAGATTTGTTCACTTGTTGTTCGAACCGGTATAAAGTTGGTCGATTCTTCATTAGTTTTTGGCGTGCAGCTGTTTTTTCTTTTATTCTTGTTTTTTATTTTTGATGGCGGGAACGGACAAGTGGCGTATCGATATTTTTTAAGGGTTATTGAAGGAGAATACTCTGAAACATTTTGCGGTAAGTAGCGTTTTTTTTGCGATATTCTCGACGATCTTATTCGCCTGGGGTGCCGTGGCGCAATCGACTGAGGATATTTTTCAACGTAATCAGTCGCGTATTTTCCAGATTAAACTGATTGAACTGGGGTCCGGGAGTAAGTCTTCCTTGGGGTCGGGGTTTGTGGTGGGGGACGGTTTTACTGTCGCAACGAATTATCATGTGGTTTCGACAGCGGTATTTCATCCAGATAAATACCGTATTGAATTTGAGCGAGATGATGGCAGCACCGGCAATCTGAGCCTGTTTGATATTGATATTGTTAATGACTTAGCTTTGCTGAAAAGTTACGAAGATCTGGGGCTACCCTTGGCGATTCGTGAGGCTGAGCCGAATAAGGGCGCTGAGATCTTTGCTTTGGGAAATCCCTTGGATTTGGGTATGACGGTGGTGTCTGGCACTTACAATGGTTTGGCGGATCATAATTATTATGACCGTATTCATTTCTCCGGGTCGATTAATTCGGGTATGAGTGGTGGCCCTGTGCTCGATAGTGAAAGTCGTATTGTAGGCATTAATGTCGCAACGGCGGGCAATCAAGTGAGCTTTTTAGTTCCAGCGGAAAAGCTAGCGGCGTTACTGTCGATAAGGGGGGAGCAAAAAGAAGATTTATTAGTTCGCTCTGAAGCTCAGCTTATCGCTAGCCAAAAAAACTTGATGACGGCGTTATTTGATCAGCCTTGGCCGAAGGAGATTGTTGGGGAGGTTGAGGTTATTGGTGAAATTGATCGAATTGTTTCATGTTGGGGGAGCTCCTCATTAGATGATGAGGATGACGATAACCCTATTTTTTCTGTTTCTCGGGGTTGCTCGTTACAAGATAGTATTTATATTAGCCGTTATATGTCTACTGGTAGCATCGAATATGAGTTTTTTTGGTACGAGAGTGAAACCTTAGCGGAGCGGCGTTTTTATCAATATCTTGAAAATCATATCGGCGGCGGCCCCGGAAATCGAGCAGGTAAAAAAGAGGTGAGTAGTTTTAAATGTAAAGAAGCTTTTACCTACGCATCCGAGGAAGAAAAAGATAAGGGTTTGGTGAAGTCGTTTTATTGTGCAAGGCGCTATAAAAAATTCCAGTCACTTTATGATGTCTTTTTTCTGCGCTTTGAAAAGCGGCCGGGTAAAGCCTTCGTTAGTCATTTTACTTTGGCAGGTGTCACCCAGAAGTCATCGAATACCTTTTTCCAAACCTTTTTGGAGCACATTAAGTGGCCTTAGTTATTGAAGTTGTTGATCGCCATGCGCATGTTACCCAGCGGTATTTCTTTTGTCATAGAGAGGTTACGTTTGGCCGAGCCTATGATAATGATGTTATTTTGGATGACTTGCATGTTGATGCTTGTCACGCCAAGCTGATTCTAGGCGAGCAAGGTGATTTGCGCTTACAGGATAATCGCTCGCTTAACGGTATCCGCCTGAGGCGCGGTTCTCGTGCTAACAATACACATTTTGATTTACGCTTTGGTGAGGAGTTTTGCTTAGGCGATACGTGGATTCGCGTGGTTGATCCAAAGCGACAAGTGCCACAGGCAAAATCTCTGCAAGGTGATACGCCGCTGCTAAAATCGCTACATAGCTTATGGTTTTCTGTGGCGGTATCGGTATTGGCTATTGCTTGGCTTATGTACCAAGAGTATTTAAAGACGGTCGAAGAGATCGAAGTGGATGCCTTGGTAACACAATTATTTGGTTTGGCGTCGGTATTGATTTTATCGGCATTAGGCTTAAGCTTCTTAGGGCGGGTATTGCGGCGTCAAAGTTTGTTTTCGTTTAATTTAAGTTTGGTCTCTGGCTCTTTGGTGTTGATTATATTAGGCGAATATTTACTTAAAATTGCGCTGTTTAATGTGTCGTTACCGGCCTTGTATTGGTGGTTGGATTTATTGTGGGTTGCTGCGGTTGTGGCTTTGTTTTGTTGGGGTTTGACGTATAGCGTGGTGAAGATGATTCGCGTTAAACAAATTTTACTAATCGCGGCCACACCGTTATTGTTAGTGATGTTATCTGCTATTACGCATCATTATGACGAACATCGTAAGTTTCATTATCGACCTGCGTTGAGCGTTGCTTTCTTACCAGAGTCTTATCGCTTTAGCCGCCCGATATCTGATGAAGCGTTTTTACTTCAAGTTCAATCGGTATTTAATATCGAGTTTGAAGATGAAACCGATGACGAGCCGGTTAACGAGACCGACTCTGGCCAGTAAAGAAAGCAAAAAAGGAAAGTATTAGAGAGTCCTATTCTATGGGGTACGGGCTCTTTTGGGCGCCCCATTCACACCATGAACCGTCATATAAGGATAGGTCGTGATGCCCTGCGATATAGGCTGCAAGTAAGATAATACATGCGGTGAGGCCTGAACCGCAGCTCGCGACCAGCGCTTGCCCCTGATGGGCATGGCTGATCTAGGTGGCTTAATAACTCACAAAAGGCATGTGGATAAATATATCTTAAGGCTGCGGTTGATCTATTTTGACCTGTGTTTGTTCACGGTTGTGGCGCAAATGTCAATATTAATTTTTTTTGTAAGGGTTATCCACTGCTTGTTAACACACAATGTTTATCCACTGAAATTGTGGATAAACATGTGACTATTCCATGGATGTTTGCGACAGAGGCACGGGGAGTGCTTTGTTGCGAGGGTTGTTCAAAAAACAACCGCCCTAGTCTGAAGTGCTGTTTTCGGGTTGCCAGCGTTGCACAATGTCGAGGTCGATATCGAATAGATCTAAAACTCGCCCGACAGTTTGGGTGATCATATCGTCGAGTGTTTTTGGTTGAGTGTAAAAGCTTGGAACGGGCGGGGCAATGATGGCGCCGATTTCAGAGAGCTGTGTCATTGTGCGCAGGTGTCCGGTATGTAAGGGGGTCTCTCTAACCATTAGGACAAGCTTGCGACGCTCTTTTAAGGTGACGTCGGCGGCGCGAGTGAGTAGGTTGGAGGTGACGCCTGTGGCAATTTCAGACATGCTTCGGATAGAGCAGGGCGCAATGATCATTCCTAAGCTGCGAAAGGAGCCGCTGGCGATACTGGCGCCGATGTTTTTCACTGGGTGTGTTTGATCTGCCAGTGATGTTACGGCGTCTAAGCTCATGGAGGTTTCATAGTGCAGGGTGAGCTGGGCGGATTGCGTGATGATTAGGTGGGTTTCAATATCGCTGTCTTTGAGCAACTGCAGTAGACGTACGCCATAGATGATGCCGGAGGCGCCTGAGATGCCAATGACTAATCTTTTAGGTTTCATAGTTTGCGCTTGGATCCTTAAGGTTGATCGGTAAGTGAGGCGTGTTGTTGATGAGCGTCGCGTTATCTCACGATTAATTCACATATGGTTATAATCTATATATCTACCTGATTTGTAAGGGTATTATGCACTAAGGAAAAGAGTTTTGTGTATAACTTGCTTGGTTCTTACGTGGTTCTTTAAATTGGAGAGGGGGTCTTTGTGGTTGTTTATGAGGTTTAAGCTTGCATGTTATGCATAGTAGGCGTCTCAATTGGGCTTGGATAGAACTGATATTTCTTGCTCGCTAGCGGAAAAGTGAGGTAAAGCAGGCTAAGCTAAAAGGGTAACTTTTAGTTTTGATGCTGTATAAATGGTTTACCTGCAAATTTTTTTATAACTGCATCTAAATTATATAATTATTAAGCCCAATTGATATATGAGCGTGTACATATTGAGATGGAAACTATTCGCGTATTAGTAGTTGATGATGTTCGCATAAATTGTTTTATGCTACAGGATATGCTCTCGGATCTGGATCTACTTGTGGATGTAGCGTTGTCTGGTGCAGAGGCATTGGCGATGTTGCAAAAGCATGAGTATGCTTTGGTTTTAATGGATATTAGCATGCCGAGCATGAACGGCTTTGAATGCGTTCAGAAAATGCAGAAATTCCCTAGTATGCAGGCCACGCCCGTGATATTTCTTACGGCAAAAGATGATGCTTCCGAATTTTTAGCGCAAGGCTATCGTCTAGGCGCTGTCGATTACCTTATTAAGCCTGTTGATGAATGCCTATTGATACAAAAGGTGGAGGCGTTTGCTAAGCTTTATCAAAACCAGCGTCGCTTAGATAGCGCTCTAGAGCAAGCGCGCGAATCTAGAGCTAATTCGGAACAATTATTAAATCACACGGCTGAGGGTATTTTAGGTTTAGATAAAACTTTACATGTGACCTTTGCAAACCTCTCCGCCTGTAATCTGCTCGCTTGTGACAAGTCTGAAATAATCGGTAGCAGCATTAAAGACATTGTGTACCAAAATATCACTGAAGATCAGTGGATAGCGTCGAGTTTTTATCGTATTTATGCTCAGGGTGAGCGTAGCCAAGTCTTTGAAGATACCTTTTGGCGGAAGCCTGATCAGCCTTTTCCCGTACAGTACACGCAAGCATCGGTTTATGATGGCGATAAATGTGTCGGTGGCGTTTTATCTTTCCATGATATTAGCGAGCGTATATTGCGTGACCAGCGCATCGTATCGTTAGCAAAATATGATCAGCTAACCGGCTTGTGTAATCGCACTTCCTACTGGGAAAAGCTCGAAGCGTCAATTACGGCGGCTAAGCGTAGTGGTGAGAAGGCTATTGTCCTATTTATTGATCTCGATCATTTTAAAGACGTTAATGACCGCTTGGGACATGATGCTGGTGATACGCTACTTGTCTCAGCTTCTGAACGTATTGTCGGGAGTATTCGTGAAACTGATTTTGCCTGTCGTATGGGGGGGGATGAATTTGCAGTGGTAATTCCCTCGGCGAAAAAAATCGAAGAGGGGGTGGTGGTTGGGCACAAAATTGTTGAGGTGCTTGGCTTACCTAACATAATCAAAGAGCAGCAGCTGGTGGTAGGTTCAAGTATCGGTGTGGCTTGTTTTCCGGATAACGGTAGTAGTGCTGAGGCGGTGACTCGTTCAGCAGATATGGCAATGTACTCGGCTAAGCGCTCTGGCCGGAACTGTGTACGTTTGTTTGATGAGCGCTTGCAGAAAAAAGTGGATGAGCAAATTGATATTGCTAATCACCTACGTTTAGCGATCGCTCGTGGCGAGTTACAATTTCATTATCAGTTGCAGGTCAATTTAAAAACGATGGCGATTGCCGGGATGGAGGCCTTGTTACGCTGGCGTCATCCTAAGCGGGGGTATGTCAGCCCAGATCTGTTTATCCCTATTGCCGAGCAAGCTGGGTTGATTGAGGCCTTGGGTGAATGGACTTTTACCGAGGCTAGTCGACAGGCTAATATCTGGCATGATCAGGGCTTGATGACGAGTGGTTGGTCTATATCAGTGAATGCTTCGGCATTACACCTAAAGTCGCCGGGTTTTGCCAAGCGTTTTACCGAGTTGGTTCGCAAGCAATGCTCACACCGAGGCTTGGTCGACCTTGAATTGACCGAAACCGCAGTAATGGATAACCCTGAGGTGGCCGTAAATGAACTGAGTGAAGTTCGAGCTGCGGGCGTTAAAGTTTCAATTGATGATTTTGGGACGGGTTATTCGTCACTTAGTTATTTAAAGCGCTTACCTTTGGATGTTTTAAAGATTGATAAGTCATTTGTAGACGATATTGGCCTTGATGAAAACGATGAATCCATTATTCGGGCGATTGTGCAGTTGGCGCATAGCCTGGATCTGAAGGTGATTGCTGAGGGTATTGAGACACCTGAGCAGTTGGAGTTTTTAATTAAACTCGGTTGTGATATGGGGCAAGGCTATTATTTTAGTAAGCCGCTCAATGTGGAGGCCGCGACTAAGTTATTGTTTGAAATGGCTTGCACGGGGCGTGAGCCGAACCCTGTATTACCGGAATATTACAATTTGCGCTAGCACTTATAGGCTATTGCTTATTGCCGCTCGGGTTATGAGCGTTGGTATTGCCAGGTGTGTAATATTTAACACTGGGGGGTTATAAGTGTTTAACGGTATGAAGCCGGTAAGCTTATTAGCGATGAAGATCCGTTTTTTGTGGAAAAAGTAGATTAATTAGCATTTAAACCACAAAAATCGATAATAGACCACCCTCCTATTTTTTTTTCATAAGTCTGTCTTATATACTTACTTAACCGGTAATGTCCGTCATCATTATTATTGTGACGCTTGTTGACGTTGAGGGAGCGCTTAGTTCCGGTGCTGTGAATGCACAGATGCAGTTCGCAAGTGAAAGGTTAATGTTTTGACTTAAGGTTAAACTATGGCGGTTCTGAAAAATCGTATTACCGGCAATAAGGTCGTACTTCGTTCCCATCATGTCTTTGGGCGCAGCAGTAAAGGCGTGGATACCCAGCTTGAGTGTCGGGATATATCCAATATTCATGCGTCTATTCGTTGGGATGGTGACGGTTGGACTGTGATTGATCATAGCCGTAATGGGACTTGGGTAGAAGGGCGGCGCTTGGCCAGTAATGCTGGTCGCCCCTTAAGAGTCGGAGATAGTATTCGCTTTGGGGGAGCTGAATCCTCAACTTGGCGGATCGTTGATGTGAACGCCCCCTCCACTGTATTGGTGCCAGTGCAAGGCACTGAAGAAATCATTGAGTTACGTCGCTTCCACGCTTTACCAAATGAGGAATCGCCCGATATCTCGATCTATATGTCTGACCGTGGTCAGTGGCAGTGTGAAAGTAGGCAGGGGATTGGGGTGCTTGAAGACGGTGATCTAGTGCACTGTGGGGATCATGTTTGGCGTTTTTTTTGTGCGGCACCCGTTGACGGCACAATGGAGATGACAGAAATCCGCAGTATGCGTAATGCCCCTATTAACTTCGATTTTAAAGTCAGTTTGGATGAGGAGCATGTCTCGCTTAAAATTGGTCACGGTGATGCGGTTTTGGATCTTGGCGAACGCGTCCATCACTATCTGTTATTGATGCTGGCTCGGCAGCGTATGGATGATGCCAGCCGGATCGCTGATGTTGAAGGGCAGGGCTGGTTAGATCTAAGCGAGCTTTCAAAAATGATGGGCTTGGAGTCTTCGCACTTGAATATTCAAATATTCAGAGCGCGTAAGCAGGTGGCTCAGGCCTTACCTGAAGTGCCTCATTTACCTGCAGTGGTTGAGCGTCGTGCAGGCAGCGTACGTTTTGGTTTTGATCGCTTTGAAATCATGCGGGGTTCCACGCTTGAAGGGGCAATGATAGGCGATTAAATAAGCATAGATATGCACTTATCGTTTAAAGCGTATCATTCTATTCAGAATGTCGTCATTAGTCTCCTTTTGTCACCTTTTTGATTTTTTTTTGCCAATCTGATCGCTTTTTGTGACGCACTTCTATAAAATGTAATCATTGTAAAGTGTGGAATCATCTCGCTAAAGTTGACTTGGTTCTGTTGCTAATTTGAACCTATTGGGTCTTGTGCTCAAGCAATGTCTCGGAGGGTTGTTGAAATGTCACATCATGCACGAATTACTACGTTCTTTGCCGCGATATTCTTCTTTGCTTGCTATGTTTGGGTTAACCCCGCGAACGTCGTTGCCGATGCTGCCATTCCAGAGCAGGCTGTTCAGCCTGATACTGAATTGACCTACAAAGAGGTATTGGTCAGTACCCTATCGAGTGACGCTAACTAATTCGACACTTTGTAAGTTAAAGCGTCGAACCGTCCAACTCCTTTTACTTATCTAAGCTCGGTTTTGCGATACCTCGTATAAGACCACAATTATTCACTGCTCATTCCTACGTTCAACAAGTCAATTTGCTATACTACTCGTTTGAATTGAAGTATTTAAGTCACGCGGTTTTTCGGCGTTGCGCATGCATTTTTATAATGTATTCGTGTGCGATTTTCATAACGAGTCCATTTGTATTCTTATAAATTATGAGTTTTCTGGCGAACCTTAGACAAAAGCAACAAGATACCGAACGGGCACTCAGTTTATATTACCTTCTTAGCATTGACGTGAGTACTCGTCTGGCTCAATTGAAGCTAGTATTGAGTGATTCTGATATTACCCACGCTCAGCTTCCGGGAAAGCCATATTTTATTCAGCGGCAGCATATTGAGCGCCCACCCGAATTTATTGCAAGTGCGGATATTGAAATTCTTTCCGGGTTAATCGATGCCGATGGCGCTTGGCTGCAAAACCATCAAGGCCTGCTTGCTGGGGAGGACTTGCTTTCTACCCTTCGGCAAGTGTTGGCGAGTAAGCGTTGCTATATGCAATGTGTGCA
>NVXL01000142.1 GCA_002746115.1 Alteromonadaceae bacterium | reverse complement strand
TTTTATAGGAGAATTACATGTTGAAAACTTCCCGCCTGGCGATCGCCGCCACTCTTTTTGCCCTCGCATCTTCAGCTAACGCAGGATTTTACCTCGGTGCTAAAGTCGGTAGTGTTGATGTTGATATTGATGTGGATCCTAATATCGATGCTGATAGCGACATAGGTTATAACTTAAATGTTGGCTATCAGTTTACCAAATATTTTGGTATTGAAGCGGCTTACGTAGATTTGGGCGAGCACGATTACAATCAGGCTATTACTAGCAGCTTCTCGGTAGAGGGCAACGTAGCAGTTAGGGGCATGGATGTTAGCGCTATTGCAACCTTGCCTTTATCTGAGCAATTTAGTTTATATGGTCGTGTTGGCTACTACCTCTGGGAGGCCGATATTAATTTTAGAACTATTGGTTCGATTCCTGGATTGTCTAGTCTTTCTAGTTCGACGAATGATGATGGCGGTGATATCTCCTTTGGAGTAGGCGCGTCTTATGCTGTTAGTGAGAAGGTAGACCTTCAACTCGGCTTCACTCGTTACGCTGCAGACGACATCGACATCGACGCTGACCTTATTGGTCTGGGTGTTAAGTTTAGCTTCTAATTGAGCGCAACGACTAATGTTTAAAAGCCTGTGCATGAAATATGCACGGGCTTTTTTTGTGGGCTAACACAAATATATAGCAAATATCGGACAGGTCTAAGTTCTGGCCCAGGGGGCTAGTTTGATCGTGTTTTGATTTTTACTCCGCGACCCCTACCACGTCAAAGGCTTATCCGACCCGATACTCGTTTTAACACTCCAGCTACCCGCATCAACTTTATCTTCAATTGCGTTAAGCATCTCAGCATCCCATTGCTCGCAATTCTCGTCCGGCCCTGCATATAGACCCACCCAAGCATTACGCTGGCTTTTCTTAGCGGCGTAGAGGCAAGTGTCGGCGATATCCAAGACTTGCTGCCAACTCACACTCTCGGGCTGGTTTAGGAAGAAGGGGTAGCAGGCATAGCCTATTGAGCAGGTTTTTTGCAGGTGAGTGCCGTCATCCAAGATAAATGTGTGCTGCTCGATGGCGAGACGAATTTTTTCCGCCATTACCGGGGCTTTATTGCGGAAGCTATATTTAGCCACCACTAAAAACTCCTCGCCTCCCCAGCGGATGCAATAATCAGATTCGCGAAATAAACCACTTATAATATTGGCGATATCGCTAATTACCTTATCTCCAGCCGTATGGCCGTAGGTATCATTGACGGGTTTGAAGTGATCAATGTCTAACATAAAGAAAATATAATCTTGCGGTTTAGCGGGTTGAGCATTACCGCTGGTTTTCCCGCTTAGGCGAATGCTGTGCTCCAATAAAATTTTATTAATATCCGTAGGGATATATTTGTGCAAAAAACGTCGATTATGGAGGCCCGTTAGCGTATCGGTAACGCTCATGCTTTCTAAGTCGTGGCACTGGCTCTCCAGCAAGTCCAGTAACTTGGTTTTATTTAATGCCGACAATACATGTGATCGAAAACGGTCTAAGGTAGCATCGTTAGATTGACTAAAGGCATGATCTTTTTTACTGGATAATACCAATATTGCAAGTAGCTCTTTGTCTAAAATCAAAGGCATTAATAAGGCACTGTGAGCGCTATCGATATCTTCGCATATCGGCGCTAGCGTTTGGATGTCTTCGGCGTCTAAAGTGTGAATAATGTCTGATTGTTTGCCTTCTTGGTCGAGGTAGTAGGCCTCAAATTTTTCTTGAGGCATGGTTTTATGAGGTGTGGTTTCTTGATCGACGTCAGCGGGGTTTAGATTCTTGTGTTTTTCAGCGTCGATATCGTTTAATGACAGCAGTTCAAACTGTTGTTGGTCACCATCGTATTTCCAGTATGCCGCGATATGGGTGTTAGGGAATAGGGTGGTGGCCTCGCGTAGAATAACCTCAAGTAAGCGGTCAAAGCGTAGTTCTTGATGGATAGTGGCAACAATATTGTCGAGTGTTTTTAATTCAATATTAGCGCGTGTGACCTCTTTGGTGCGTTGTACGACTTTTACCTCCAAGTTACGATTCATATCGAGCAATTGTAAATGGGTTCTAACGCGTGAGATAAGTTCGCCGATAGAAATTGGCTTGGTTAAAAAATCATTTGCACCGAGTTCAAACGCATCCGCTAGATCCGAAATTAAATTCTTTGCGGTTAAGAAAATAATCGGGAGTTCTTGCAGGGAGTAACGCTTCCTTAGTGTTGTACAAACCTCATAACCACTCATTACCGGCATCATCACATCGAGCAGTATTAAATCGAAAGGGCCATCTGATTCAAAGTTTTCAAGCGCTTGCGCCCCACTTGAGGCCGTGATTAGGGCGTAGTTTTGTCCTTTTAATTGAGCCAGCAGTACTGCGCGGTTTACCGCATCATCGTCAACGATTAATATTTTAAATCGAGCATTGCTTTCTTTTTCCAACTCAGAAGATACATCGTTGCTCGTTTGGTGAGTACTAGCGGCCTTTTGTTCGCTTGCCTTTGCATCCATATCTAAGTAGCGTTTAGTGAGCACATCTGCGGAAGTTACTCCTGCTCCGACTTGTTGTGTCTCAGTGGATATTGGCAAGCTAAAACTAAAAGTAGAGCCTTGGCCTTGGGTGGAGTCAACCCTAATTTCCCCCTGATGTAGCTCTACCAACTTCTTGGTCACAGATAAGCCCAAGCCGGTGCCGCTATGGTTGCGACTTTCGTGCTCTTCAATTTGTTCGAAGGAATCAAAAATTTTATCAATTTTGTCGGATGGAATACCAATGCCAGTGTCTTTAATGTGTACCCAAATACTCTCGCCTTCCCGGCTTGCTGATAAAGTAATACTGCCTTTATCCGTAAATTTGATGGCGTTGCCGATAAAATTGTAGAGAATTTGCTGGAGGCGATTTTCATCAGCGATTACCGCCGGGAGCGTATCGTCAATGCTATTGATCAGCCTGAGATTCTTACTGATGGTGGAGGGCTCGTTCATGGCCAACACGATTCCCACGGTTTGAGAGATATCAATAGGGGCTAGGTGTAAGTGGATATCTCTGCTCTTTAGTTTGGAGAAATCCAGAATGTCGTTGACTAAGTGAGCGAGGCGTTTACCACTCATTGCGATCATACCGAGATGGGAGCGCAATTGCTCGGATATTTCGCCTGCGGCTCCGTGTAATATACTGTCGGATAAACCAATAATACCGTTTAGTGGTGTTCTTAATTCGTGTGAGGTATTGGCAAGGAAATCGTCTTTTAATTTGTCGAGTTTTTCCATTTGTTTAACTACTTCCCGCTCCATCTCCATTTTTTCCATTGCATCGCGAACTTTGCGCTGCTGAGAGCGTACAAAGGAAAAAATTAATAAACAAAGAATAAGGCCGTATATCGTATAGGCCCACCAGGTTAACCACGGCGGCGGTAGCTGGACAATAGTTATGGTGCGCGGCTGTAGATTCCATATCCCATCATTATTTGCCGCCTTCACGGCAAATGTGTAGGTGCCAGGGTTCAAGTTGGTATAAGTGGCGGAGTGTTTATTTCCCGCGTTGATCCATTTTTTATCAAAGCCGCGCATTTTGTAGTGGTACTGATTTTTTTCGGGGTTGCGAAAATTTAGCCCAGCAAAATCAAAGGAAATCATAGACTGCTCGTAATCGAGAACAATCGTGTCCGTCCAGCGGATATCCTGCGTTAGCAAGCCATTGTCCTGACCGGCGACAATAGCGTCGTTAAATACACTAAATTGAGTAATAAATACTGGGGGGATATAAGGGTTGTCGGTAATATTTGCAGGGCGAAAGTGGGTGATGCCCTCGGTACTGCCAACATAAAGCGCCCCTTGCCTAGAGCTGTGGGTAGCTGGGCGAGACGAGACGTGCCCGGCTAGGCCATGAAACTTGGTGTAGGTTTGGAAGGATTCATCTTTGATATTAAAACGCGTTAAGCCTTTCTTGGTATTTAACCAGAGGTCGCCACGGGAGTCTTCCGAGATACCTGAAATCGCATCGCTCTCTAGTCCATTGCCTTTGTAATAATTTTTAAAGGTTCCGGACCCTCTATCCATGCGGCTCAGCCCCGCATCCGTTCCAACCCATAGTGTTCCGTGGGAGTCTTCAAAAATAGTGGCAACAGCGTTATCTGCAATACTTGTTGCGTCGCCGTCAGAGTGTTCAAAGCGTGTAAAAGTTTCGTCGTCAGCGTTAAAACGATTGAGCCCTTGTAGGCTTGCAATCCAAATGGTGCCTTGTGCATCCTCAGTGATTTGTCGAATATAAATTCCGCTTAATGCCTTTGGGTCGTCAATGTTGGGCGTAAAATGTGTGAGTTTTTTACTCTTAAGATTGTACCTGTCGAGTGATTCCGCTTGACTACCAATCCAAATATTGCCTTGGCTGTCGCCCAATAAAGACCAGACATAAATAGTACTAAGGGCATCTTCACCGTGTTTCGCATTAGACTCTTGGCCTTTAAACTTTGGCAAAAAACGTTCGAAGGTTTTATTTTCGGCATTAAATCGGTGTAGGCCACCTGACCATGTGCCAAACCAGTAGTCGCCCACGCTATCTTGGGTAATGGATAGAACCGCATTTGCGGCAAGGCTCTGCTCATCGTTAGGGTCGTGAACAAAGTGCTCAAAGGTATTATTACTCGGGTCGAATAAATCGACGCCGCCTTCTGAGCCAATCCAAATTTTACCTTTCATTGCAGGGTAAATCATGTTTATTGAATTATTACTCAGTGAACTTGTATCGTTTGGTTTATTGCGGTACACCGTAAACTTAGATGAAGAACTATTAATATAGTCGACACCAACGGGGAATAAGCCAAACCAAAAATCACCCGCCTTATCTTGATGCATCGATTTTAATTGGTTGCTTTTAATACTTTCATTGTTATACGGATCGTGACGATATTGAATAAATTTATCATCTTTGCGATCATAGATATTGAGCCCTGCGTTATTAGTCATGACCCAGAGCTGATTGTTTTTATCTACCAATACACGATCTACACGATCACTGCTAAGGCTGGTATCGGCACCTTCATTTTTACTTTTATTTCCATTTGAGCGGTAGCGAACAAGCCTGTTGTTTTCAATATGTAAACGATAGAGCCCTTTATCTGTGGCAACCCAAATGTTGCCATTGGCATCTTCAGTAATATCGTTAACCGCAGCTTTAGCAATATATGCATCTTCCGTGCTGTACTGCTCAAGGTGTTTGAAGGTTCTGCTAGCATAGTCGTAGAGGTTGATGCCCCCGGACTTGGTCCCTACCCAGAGAGAACCTTGGGAGTCTTCAAACATTGAAAGGATAAAATTATCACTAATCGACCTTGGGTTTGCATCGTCGTGAACATGGTGAGTGAAACCCTCTGTACTTGGGTCGTACAGGTCAAGGCCTTTTTTGGTGGCGACCCAAAGGTTTTGGTGACTGTCAAAGTACACTCGGCGAACAATATTCTGGGCGAGGCTGTTCACAGCGTCGGAGTGTATAAAAGTCTTAAATTGTTTGTTTACCGGGTTATAACGGCTTAAGCCTTTAGACGTGCCAAACCAAATGTTCCCGGAGGCGTCCTCAGTAATATCCCAGATATAGTTGTGAGCAATGCTGTTCGAGTCGTTGGTATCAGGCAGGAAGAGGGTATAACTGTGACCATTGAAGCGCGCAGCGCCATTGTCGCCACCAAACCACATAAAGCCATGACTGTCTTGAAATATGGCATTGGTAGCGCCTACGTTCACGCCTTCATCGGTGACGGTATGCTCGAAACGATACTGCGTTTGCACCGCGCTAAAAGCGTGGGGGGCTATAAAAGCTACAAGTAAAATCAGAACGTGTAGGGATATATTCCTGCGCTGATTCTCATCGCAAGGGCTTATGTCATAACCTAGGCTTAGCGTCATTACTTGAAAGTACCTTATTCTATATAGATGCCGATGCACGTAGAAACCATAGTGGTGTATGTAAGTATAGGAAGCTTGGTGGCAAATGCTTGGAATTCTCTTTGTCGGGCAATGGTGGGGGGCTTGAGAGGTTTGGGTGATCAAGCTTTTGGTCTTGCAGCGGGGGTGTGATAGGCCTTTTTTGGTCGTGTTGATCTTCCCTGATTAAATCCCGTACATAGTCACTTCCATTGCCAAAGTGTCGCTTATTATAGGCGTTTTTATTACCACCTCACGGTTTAGCGATGGCGACAAACTTGCAGAATATATTTACGATTTTGGCTTAGGTATGCAGGAGGAGAAAACCGTCGTGATTAAGAAAATGGATGCTAATTTTTGGGAAGGGATGAAGGATAATTAGGGTAGACCGTTGCCTCCTAAAATACGGTGTCGTATAATTTTCTGGCAAGCAGGAGCGAAGCTGTTAGAATTACTTAGTACTCAAAAATATATTGCTAGGTGGTGACGGATGGGAATGAAGTTTAGAGGCGGATGTCTCTTGTGTGTGTTTTTTTTACTGACGGGATGTCCTTCTCAATATATGAAAAAGGGTTTAAACGGTGGTTACAGTGATGAGGCGATAGATGCTACTAGCTATGCCATCGCCTATGAGGGCTCACCTATGCTGCCCGGTATTACGACCTCGCATCGCTCGCTTAAACCGCTTTGGTTCCGGCGTGCCGATGAACTATGTGGCAGTAGCGATTATTATTACTATCTCGAAAAAACTAACGCCAACAATATTTTGTCTGCGACAGGCGTTCCAGCCATACGTGGCGTTGCCTATTGCAATAACAAGTTCGTCGATACGCGCCAACAAAATTACGATGAACACTACGCGCCCTATATAAATTTACCCCCAGAAGCACTTCAGTATCAAGAGATAAGTCCCCTGTGGGATATGCTCATGAATAAACAATATGCTGAGCTAGAAGAGATGCTGGCATCGCTTTATGCCAGTGAAAATGCCGAAGATCTTGACGTCCTGCTCGATACCTTTGGCCGAATTGACCTTAATGCTGAGGTGCACCTGAACGAGTGGGTCGCGAAGTACCCCAAGTCATCTTTTGCACTGTACTCCCGATCTGTGTTTTACCATCATTACTCGTGGTTCAAACGAGGCGACGGGCGGGGTAGGGATCTGACCTCGGAGCAGCGCACGGGCTTGGCAATGTATCGCGGCCTAGCCTCGGAAGATATTGAGGCATCGATAAGCAGTAACCCCGATTTTTGCCCTGCGCATACCCTCAAGTTAGGCCTTAATGTGAGTAACTCTGACCTTGATGAGGCGACGTATAAAGGCTTGTATGATGCGGCTAAACAGGCTTGTCCAAAATCAATGGGGGTGCGTAAAGCCTATCTTCGTTATTTAGAGCCAAGATGGCATGGCTCAATGGAAAAAATGCGCGCCTCGATTGAAGAGTCAAAAAAGGATGATCAGATGTTCGAAGCACTGGAAGCCGTGTACCTAAGGGAAGAGGGCGATCAGTTTTATTTTGCAAAGAAATATGAGCTTGCTTTGCAAAAATATAACCAAGCGATTGCGATATATGGCTTCTCACATGCCTATTATCAAAGAGCGAGTATCTTAGCTAAATTGGAACGCTACGTTGAGGCGGTTGAAAGTTATGGCGAGGCGATTAACCTATGGCCCTATTATAAATCCGCATTTGAGGGGCTTAACTACGTAATGATGAAGCAGGGAAATTTTACTGGGGCGCTTATAGCTTCTTCATATGTAACAGCTATAAATGGTCAAAATGCTGATGATTATTTGAGGCGTGCAGAGATTTTATATCAAATGCGTCGATACGAKGATGCCTTGGCAAGTTATGAAAAAGCGATCGAACTCCACTCTAATAGGGCCTACATTCGGCATAAAATCAGGATGGTGGAATATCAAATTGAAATTCGAAAGGCCGATGAGCTTCCGGTCAAAGAGACGTCTATTTAGCCTCGGGCTCGCTTGCTTAGGTTTTAATAGCTAGGTTTTAATAATCAGGTTTTAACGGCAGAGGCATATGACTTTACGCCTCCGTCACCAAGCCCCGCATTACCCCGGGGAATTTCTGCGTACTAAACATCACCAGCTTCTGCCCGGCACGTGTCATCGCTACGTATAACTTCCGAATGGTCGCCTGATGCACCTGCTCGGCCTCGGCGTCACTTAAGCCAATCCGCTTGGCTGTATGCAATAACTCGCCGACACCGAGCACGAAGGCGGTGCCAGATTCCATACCCGTGCAACTGTTCATTGTTACCACGCGAATCTTATTCGTTAAATCACCCGATAGCTCGCCTCGATCGTTACAGTTTAGAACTGTCCCCAGACCTAAGCGCTGTTCTATGCGCTTTTTTAAGTCCCAAGGTTTAATAGACTCATGGCATAAGACCAGAATTTGATCCAGCGGCACTTTTCCTTGGATCACGCAATCGGCAAGCTCATTTAAAAACCGGGTGAGCTCGTCTTGTGGGCTGGGGCTGATGATGACTATGGGCTTACTCCCGCGAAGCATATTGTTAAAATCGGGGGTGATAAAATCCTCATTATTTTCACCCATGTGGGCAATAAGGGCATTGGCAGCGCTTAGAATCTCCAGAGTAGTGCGGTAGGAGTAGTGAAGTTTTTTGGTGCGGCCTCGTACATTCAGGCCAACACTTTTCCAGCTTAAGCGGCTTTTTAAAAAGCCTTGGTTCGGATCCGCACACATAAATATAGTCCCACTCTCTTGTAAGGAGTTTTTTACTAGTTGTAACCATGAGGGGAAGAAGAACTGCGTTTCATCTAGCAAGATATGCTCGTATTTATCCAAGTTTTTTTGTGCCTCAGGAAGCAAGCATAAATTACGAATATACCAGCTAGGCAAGCAGTCCCGGCCTTGGGAAAATAGCGCCATGGCGTCTTCGTATATGATCCATATGTGTTCTCGTTGTGCCTGCTGTAAGGGGAAAACTCGACCCTGTCGGTCGTAGTTGAGATAGGTCTCTTTAGTATCAATAAGGTAATCGTTGATGTATTCCAGCTCGGACCAAACCTGCTCGTGACTTAAATTTAACTCTCGGTAACTCGCAGGGTGATCGTCTATAATTTTTTGTTGATAAGGTGCCAATTGCGAGGCGCCAAACAAGGGGCTTGTTTTTACGGCGTAACGCTTTTGCTGTGCCAAGGCAAAGGCGTGAAAAGTTTTGATCGTCAGTCCAGCCGGGCAGCCATTTAAATAGGCCTTAAACTTGTGTTGGATATCCGCCGTAATCGGTTTATTGTGAATGAGCAGGAGCACTCTGCGTTGAGGATACTTGCGGCAATACAAAATAGCGCGGTTAATTAATATTAAAGTCTTGCCTGAGCCTGAGACGCCGTTAATCAAGCGTACCGGAATATCGTCATCGTCAGGGCTGCGCTTCTTTTCAGCAAGGTGCTCTTGTTCATGAATGTGTTCTTGTTCGGAAAGATAGTCATGCTCGGGCAAGCTTTCAAAGATGTCGAGTTTGGTGGCAATCTCTTGGTTATAGTCCAGAAAAAACGCATCGAGGTGGGCGGAATTGTCGACCGTTTGCGTATATCGTCGCGTGCTGCAAGCCACGTGAATGGCCGTCTCAGCAATAAGTTCTTTTTTTATCCAAGCATGTTGAGCCCTGGAGACTGGGCTCAGATATTCGCTGATAGTTTCGCTGCTGTGGGCAAAAAAACGGTCTTTTGCAATAACTTGCAAGTTGCTTACGCTTGGGTCTTTGCTATCAAAAAGGGTTTCACCTTCGTCAGTGACGGCGAGGTAGCTTATGAATTTAAACTTTTCTTGTTGAGGTGCTTGTCGAGATGTCTGTTTAGATACTTGTTTAGATGTTTGCTGAACTTGTAGAGCCGCTATTTTTGCGGTAAATAATAGATACTTCTCAAGTGCTATTTGATCCGGTATTTGCTCGGAATAGCTGATAAATAACCAAGCGCGGTTCGGTCCTTCTATTAGTAGTTGCGCGACCTCGCTCTGATCCAATACTGGCGTGCGTATTTTGAAATCGTCAGATAAGCGCTCGAATGCTTTTTTAAATTTTCGCCGCACCCTGTGGTCGAGCTTATGGAGGCTGTCTATCAGTATGGCCATAAAGAGGTTTACGCCGGATGTTATTTAGTTTGAATGGTGGTTTGAGGGTTTAGGGCCGGCGTGAGCTGCCTCAATTAGGGATTTGTAAGCATTGACATTGGCGATATCAGATTCCTCGCGCAGGCCTGCGGTAAAATTATCCGGAAGACTTGGGCCAATTAATATCAATTTACTGCGTGCGCGGGTTATAGCAACGTTTAGCCGCTCTTGCTGGAAAAAGAAATTCGCGAGTGTCTGTAAAAATAATACCTCCGTGGCGCATAGGGAAATTATAATTAACTCGCGCTCTTGCCCTTGCATACGTTCGACGGTATCGCAAATAACGGACTTAGCACTAAATAAGCCTAGGCTGTCGGCAAGGGCTTTTTTAAGTGCACGGGCTTGAGCCCTAAATGGCGTGACGACGCCGATCTCCTCTAAGCTAACACCGGACCGCTTGGCGTTATTGACGATTTCTGCAACCCACCGAGCCTCTAACTTGCTCACGGTACGTGCGTTGAAGCCTGGGCTCTGGAGATAAATAAACGACTGGTGCTTGGATAGTATCTCTTCTCTTGCGGGCGGTCTTTTTAGCAGTTTTAGTGCGCGCTTGGCGTTGCCTTGTGCCGCGACTAATTGGCCTTGGTAATATTGCTGGCTAGGCCATCGAGTAAGCTCTTGGTTCATGCGGTAGGTATCGGTCAGCATGACGGAGGTGGCGGTATTATCTGTAATTAAACGGGTAAAAACAGAGTGTTTGCTCTTGTCTAAAATCGATTGAGATAATAC
>NVXL01000141.1 GCA_002746115.1 Alteromonadaceae bacterium | reverse complement strand
TTTCGCATAGGGGATGCTGATTCTGAGCAAATCGCCGTGATATTAAATGGTGGTTTTGACGTGGGTGAGGGTGAGCTGTATGGCTTCCTAACCTATTCAAGTCGAGACAACCAATCCGCTGCGTTTTTTAGACATAACGCCAACAGTAACGGCAATGCCCCCTTGGCCGATGGCGATGCCGTGATACCTAACGGATTTTTGCCTAAAATCAATTCCGAAATTGAAGACCTCTCGTTTAACTTTGGTTACCGTATTGATTTTGATAATGACTCGTCTCTGGATGTTTCTTATACCACCGGGAAAAACACCATTGATTACGTCACAAGCGATACTGTTAATGCCTCGTTTGTGAATGAATTACGCTTTAACCAAGGCTTAAGTGATGCGGACATTCGCGCGCAAATCCCACGCTCCGGCAAAGCTTACGGTTTAGAGATGCAATTAAGTACCTTTAACGTCGACTATACCAAGGTGATGGGCGATTTAAATATTGCCATTGGTGCTGAAGCACGCAACGACCAGTTTAATGTTAACCCTGGCGAGCAATACGGCTACTTTGATTACGATACGGTTGTTGACCCAATTACTGGCAACCCGGTACAAATTTATAGTGACGGTGATGTTAGCAATGGCGATGAAAATGCCGATCCTGGTTTACAAGGTTTTGGTGGTATAGGGCCTGCTGGCGCAGTGGATGAAGATAGGGATGTTTTCTCATTGTATTTTGATGCGGAATATCAAGTGAGTGACCCCTTCCTAATTAGTGCCGCGATTCGTTACGATGACTATTCCGGTTTTGGCGATACCACTAACTTGAAGCTTGCCGGTAATTATAGGTTTAATGATATTTTCCGTGTGCGCGCGGCGGCCAGCACCGGCTTTAGAGCACCTTCAATGCAGCAGTTGTATTTTAACAACGTGAGTACACAGTTTGTTGATGATCCTGCTAACCCTGGCGGCTCTCAAATCGCAGCACAAATAGGCACCTTCAGAAACGATAGTAGTCTAGCGGGTAGTATTGGCATTCCGGCACTTAAAGAAGAAGAGTCGACCAACCTCAGTGCCGGATTTATTCTCACGCCTACGGATGAATGGAGTATTACCGTTGATTACTACAGTATTGATATTGATGACCGTATCGTTCTTAGTAACCGTTTGGGTATCGGCTTGGCGGACTCCTTGGATGAGGCCCTAGTTGCCGTTGGTGCCGGTGCCGGACAGTTCTTTTTGAATGGTGCAGATACCGAGACGACAGGTTTTGACATCGTCACCACGTATGGCTTTGATCTTGGTGAGGGCAGTCTTGATTTAACCTTGTCGGCTAACTTTACGGAAACCGAAGTGGTGGATTTATTTACCCCAGAAGACAGCGCCTTATCGACGATACCGGTGGACGAAATTTTTAGTGATCAAGATATTTCTATTATTGAAGAATGGCAGCCTGAAGATCGCATTAGCTTTGCAGCTTATTATAGTCGTGGCGATTTAAGCGTTAACTTATCCCTTAACCGTTATGGTGAGTACACGGTGACCGATGGTGGCCGACAAACCTACGGTGCAGAAATATTGACAGATCTAAGCCTTGAATATGCTCTGAGCGATAGCTTGTCGTTACGCTTGGCTGGGAATAATATCTTTGACGTGACACCTGATGAGAATACTATCGGTAACTCGCGTACTGGTGCCATCGAGAATGGCCCTGATGGCGAGTTAATTGTGAATAGTGGCGGGGTGTTTGATTTCTCTCGTCGGTCAGCACCTTTTGGGTTTAACGGGGCTTACTTCTCTGCTGGGGTGAGCTATAGTTTTTAATTGTATTTAAATATTTTCTGGGTTTGCGAAACGAAAAAGGCTCCTCTTTAGTGTGTATAAAGAGGAGCCTTTTTTATAGGGCTGTTTTACAGGCATGGTTTTCAGTATTTTTTATAGGCTTGTTTTGTGGCGTCGGGTTGCAAGCTTATTTAGCTGCAGTATCGATCATCTCTTTTACTTGCTCGGCAAGTTTTTCTGCAAGCATGGCATTCATTTTATCTACCACTGTATTAAAATCGTTAACTTTGCCATTGAAGCTTGTATCAATTATTGCGCCGGCATTAATGGATCCGGAAATTTCCATGCCGTTAGCGTGAGTGGATGCACTTACGCTAAAAGCTAAAACAAGCGCGCTAGCAGAAATAAATTTGTGGTTAATTAATACAGATTGAATGTTAGCGAAAGTCATTTTAAGTTCCTTGTCAGTAGATAAGCCTGACGATGAATAGATGTTTTAATTCGGGTGATTGCCTTGGAGCTTTAAGTCGTTGCCCTCAATCAATCTGTTGGGATCATTATTGCGCAAGATAGGTAAAATCAGGGTAGCGCTAAAGTGAAACATATGTGAAGAATGGCACCTTTCTCCAGCACGTATCCCGCCCGTATCGTGACTCCTGTGATAAACTAGCGAAGCTATGTTTGGATGGCAATTAACCACGCATGTCGTCTCGCTCAACCCGTGTTACCTAGCATTGGTTATAATTGACAGGTTTCGTTTTAAATAGCAGGAAGAATAATGAATTTTCGTAAGAGTTTATTCGTATTTGCAATAGGTCTTTTTCTAAGCCCCTTAGGGCTTGCTGAGGAGCTGAGTGTTACATCGCCCGATGGCGATATCGTGTTTAAAATCAGTGATGAGGGTAAACGCCCGCAATATCGCGTCTTTTATCGCGGCGAGCAGGTGCTAGACCCATCAAACATCGGTTTTACCATGAGAAAGTTGCCAGACCTTGGTGATGAAAGCTTTAAGCTTGTGAGCCATAAGCGTGGTCAAAACGATAGCCAATGGGAGCAGCCGTGGGGTGAGCGCAAAATAGTGCGTGATCACCACAAGGAGTTGTTGGTTAACTTTGAGCGTGGCCATAAACCCAAGCATAAGTTTAGTCTGCGAATACGCGTCTTTAATGACGGTTTAGGTTTTCGCTATGAAGTGCCCAAACAGCGTGGCATGAAGAGTGTAGAAATCGTGTCTGAAAATACCGAGTTTGTTTTTCCTAAACCCAAAGAAAGCACCGCGTGGTGGATTCCCTCTCGTGGCTGGAACCGCTACGAATACGATTACAACACTACAGCCTTGACCGAGGTTGTGCGCGCCCATACGCCGATGACGCTTAAGCTGTCTTCCGGTGTGCATATCAGTGTGCACGAGGCGGCTTTGGTGGATTTTGCTGGCATGACACTCGACCAGCGTCGCCCCGGTACCTTTAATGCGGATCTCACCCCTTGGTCAGACGGCGTTGCCGTTAAAACAAAAGTGGCTTTCAAGAGCCCTTGGCGCACCTTACAAATTGCAGATAATGCCGTCGGTTTGTTGAATAGTGATCTGATCTTGAATCTAAATGAACCTAACAAGCTCGGCGACGTATCTTGGGTTAAGCCCGGTAAATATGTTGGTATTTGGTGGGGCATGCATCTTAAAGCGAATACTTGGGGCTCCGGTGATATTCACGGCGCCACCACTAGTGAGACTATGCGTTATATGGACTTTGCAGCCAAGCATGGTTTTGTTGGGGTGCTGGTTGAGGGCTGGAATATTGGCTGGGATGGGGATTGGTATTCGAATGGGGATATCTTTGATTTTACCAAGAGCTTCCCAGATTTTGATTTGGAGAAAGTCACAACTTACGGTAAAACTAAAAATGTAGAGCTGATCGGTCACCATGAAACCTCAGGCAGCGTCACTAACTATCGCAAGCAGATGGGAGATGCTTTCGATTTATACCAAAAGCACGGCGTTACCCGTGTTAAGACAGGTTACGTCACCGATGGTGGTCGCATAAAACGCATTGATGACGATGGTATTGCGCGCTACGAATGGCATGATGGCCAATTTATGGTCAACGAGTATTTGCACAGCGTTACCGAGGCTGCGAAGCGCAAGATTAGCGTCAATACTCATGAGCCTGTGAAAGATACTGGCTTGCGCCGTACTTACCCTAACTGGGTATCACGCGAAGGTGCGCGAGGTCAGGAATATAATGCTTGGGGCTCGCCACCCAACCCACCTGAGCATACGGCTATTTTGCCTTTTACGCGCATGTTATCGGGGCCAATGGATTTCACACCGGGAATTTTTGATTTAAGCTTTGACGGCCTAGACGCAGAGAATCGCGTTAAAACGACTCTTGCTAAGCAACTGGCACTTTATGTGGTGATTTATACGCCACTGCAAATGGCGGCTGATTTACCTAAAAATTACGATAAAAACCCAGAAGCCTTTCAGTTTATTGTGGATGTCCCAGTGGATTGGGAGGAGAGCATTGCTTTAGCTGGTGAAGTTGGGGATTACATTGTAATAGCGCGTCAGGAGCGCGATGCCAAAGACTGGTACCTTGGGGCGCTGACGGATGAAAATGCTCGTAATATTAGCGTTGACTTGGATTTTCTTACAAAGGGTCAAAAATATCGCGCTGAGATTTACCGTGATGGCTTGGGTGCCAATTGGAAGACGGCGCCTTATAAATTAACGGTTGAGAGTCGTGTGGTCAGAAAAGGGGATACCTTGAAGTTCTCCTTGGCGACTAGTGGCGGTGTTGCGGTACGCTTTGAAGCTTTATAAATAGAGCTTAGAAATAGGGCTTGTAAATAGAGCTAAAGCTATGTATCTGGGCTGAGTGCCAGAGCTGTATGCTCTGGTTGTTCTCTTTTTATGCCTATACCTTAGCCATTATCGAATATGCATGATATTGCTTTTTTTACTGAAGTACTCGTTTATAAATTGTGGGATGAGCTGACAATTATGCGTCGCGCTTAAGTCGGGGTTGCGTAAAATAAATACTCGACTGTTCTTGTTGTTGAGTGCATCCAGTACACTTTTGAACGAGCGCTGAAATAAGCGGTTAAGGTCGTTGTTGTCATCAATGCTCGCTTGACCCTTGTCTTGCAGCCGAGCTGAGGGGGCTGATTTTTTTTGTGCAATATTAACATGTGCATTATTGGTGTGTGAAGATATGGGGTAGTAAATATTCAAGTCGTCCATGATGCTTAGTTCCGCGCTAAAGTTTTCGTAGTCGGCGCTAAACTTTTCAATATCCAGTATGCTAAGTGGTAGGTAATCAAAATGCCTATCTCGTAGCATTTCTAACAGCTGGTGAATATTGCGCCCGGACACTACTTCAATCCCAGAAGCACGATAAATTTTAGACTCTGATGATTGGCGGCGTTGACCGACGCGTAAGGATTTAAAGTCGTCGATGCTTTGAATGTTTGTAAATCGCGCCACATCTTTCTTGCGGATGACCATTTTACGCAAGCCTAACAAGTCGTTGTTTATCGCAAGGTTTGGCTTAGTCTCGTTGGTTCTTACATCTTTTTTCTCAAGTGACTTCGGCTCAAAGTAGATGATGTTTTTATTTTTAGGGAAGTACTTGCCGATAAACTCCGGAATGAGCTGGCAATTTTCTTCGGCACTTAACAGCGTATTTTCTAGGACAAAAATATGGTTGTCTTGGGCGAACAGCGTGGCCACTAAGGCTTTGAATTCTTGATGGAATATTCTATTTAAATCGCCATTTTCGATTGCTTTTGCAAATCCTTTTTGCAGGCGCGCGACTAAAGTCTTGTTGGACTTGGTCACGCTGGCATGAGCCTGAATCGGGTAGAAAACGCTGATATTATCCAGGATCTTTAACGTTTTGGCTTGCTCTTTATGCTTTTCTAAAAACGTTTCAATTTCTAAGACACTTAAAGGAAGATAATCGAAGCGCCCCTGCTGAAGCATATTGAGTAAGTTTTCCGTACTGACACCTTTTACCACTTGAATGCCGGAATCGTGGTAGACCTGCACGTCTGGCCATTGGTAGACCTGACCGGCTCGGAGTTTCGCGAAGACCTCAGCTGAATAGCTGTTGTTAAAGCGTTGGTAATCTGATTTGCGCACAATGAGTTTGCGCAAGCCAAGCAGGCCATTATGCATCGGTATATTTATGTCTACGCCTTTCGCTTTGGGGTCATTGTTGTCAAAGCTTGGTAGCGTTATAAAATTGACTTGGAATAACTCCCCCTCTTCTAAAGCAAGGGTTTGCCTTGCTCCCATCAGAAGTGACTCGTAGGCCTCAATACGGTAAGGGCCGTATTCAGCTACGGAATAATCAAGGGCTTGCTCTAGGGCTAGTCGATGGTAGCGTAATAATGCAGGGGTCCAGCCGGCGGAGTAGGTCTTCACTATTTCAGGCTCAGCGTGAGACGCTGCCACCTCGCTTGGGCTTGACTGTGCCTTCGATGCAGGCATCAGAGTCAGCAAGAATAACAGCAGCAAGGGGTAGTGCTGAGCGGCTGTGTAGCAGGAGCCTAGAGCTTGTTTAGTGTTAGTAAGTATCTGTTTTAACATCAAATTTCAAATTAAGCTTGTCAATCCGTCGAGACTGAATTAAGGGCTGAACCGAGCATGGCGGGGTTTATCTTGGCGAGTCGCTAGCAAAGCGTTTAGTGCTTCTGTTAACATCTGCGCAAGTGCAGCGGCATAGCACAGCACAGATTGAAGAACCCCCTTTTTTCCTAATATAGATTATAGCTCTTTTCACCGGTGTATCGATACGACCTAGTCATGTCGGGATCGTGCATTAAAAATACCCACATAGATATTTGTGCGCTAGGTTATAAGCCTACGCAATATGGTAGAATCTTTTCGCGTATCGCCTAGGCACAGGTGTTGGACAGAGGTGGTAGGTTTAGCAAAGAGAAATACGGAGATTAGTAATGGTAAACGTAGTTGAGTATATAAGGGTCGCGGGGCAAAAACTACAAGATAACCAGAGCCAGTTAAAGGAAATCTTGGAGCCCCAAATCCGGGAGATTTCTGATTTAATCTCCGCAAAAATTACCCGTACCAAAACCAGCTATTGGTGGCGGCAGTATTTTGAAGGCCTAGATAGCAGCAATGCACTTATTCAGGTACCTAAAGCCAAGCAGCTATACGATGCTTTACAGGCTTGCGCTGGTGAAGAGATTCATACTAGCGAGTGGTTTGAGGTGGATCAGTCACGCATTGATCACTTTGCCGATGTTACTGGTGATGATCAGTGGATACATGTGGATCTCGATCGCGCCAAGCGAGAGTCGCCTTACCGCTCAACCGTAGCGCATGGCTTTTTAATTCTGTCCCTTTTACCCAAGCTTACCGATACCACTAATTTATTTACTGAGCGCTATTCTGATGTGCGTATGGTGATGAACTGCGGTTTGGATCATGTTCGTTTTCCGGGGCCTGTAAAATCGGGTGCGCGTATCCGCACCCGGATGACCTTGTCGGGCGTGACTCCGAAAAAGAAAGGCGTTGAATTGGCGCTGAGCATCTTGGTTGAGGTAGAAAATAGTACGCGTGCAGGTTGTGTTGCCGATACCGTCGTGCGTATTTATGTTTAAGAGCTATGTCTAAGTGCTCGGTCTAAGCACTTACGCGCTTTACCCCTTCAGTTTCAACAATACTACTGCGACCACCAGAGCCAACTTTGATTTGAATCTGTGTGGCGATGCGTGTTTGAAGTGCCGCCACATGCGAGATGACCCCAATCAGTTTGCCTTCATGCTGCAAGCTCGCCAGTGTGGTTAGCGCGGTATCTAAGGCGTCTTCATCTAGAGTGCCAAAACCCTCATCCAAAAATAACGAATCCACTCGAACATTTTTACTGACCATATTCGATAAACCGAGGGCTAATGCCAAGCTAACAATAAAGCTCTCGCCACCCGAGAGGTTTTTGGTGGTACGCACTTCCCCGGCTTGGTGATTGTCCATCACATTTAATTCCAGCGCTTTACTGCCGTGGTGCAAAAGTAAGTAGCGGTCGCTCATTTTTTGAAGCTGCTGATTGGCGTGATAAATCATTAGCTCAAAGGTTAAACCTTGGGCAAAATTACGGAATTTTTTGCCGTCGCTAGAGCCAATTAAATCGTGTAGTAAATTCCAGCGAGTCGCTTCAATGTTTTGAGCATCGATCTGCTGCATTTTTTCGGCTTGTAATTGTTGTTGCTGCGAATGATTTTGCAGTTGCTGCTGTATGGCACCAAGTGACTTTTGCAGTGCCGTGTGGGCTTCTTGTTGTTGTATTAATTGTTGATTTAACTCGCTCAAACTTAGCTGGCTATTTGGGCTTTCCGGATTAAGCTGCTGTGCGCGTGTTTGCTCTAGTTGTGTTTGATTGTTGCTTTGCTGGCTGTTGAGTTCAATTTTTTGTTTGTTTAAGCTATGAGCCTGTTGTTGCATGGCTTCTCGCTCTTGTGGATTTAATTGCGCAGCTTGTAAGGCTAGCTCGTCGTTAAATCCAGAGGCTTCGAGTTGTGAGCGAAAGCTCATTTCTACACTGTCGATTTCGCTCTGTCTGTTCTGGATRTTTTGCTGCAAGGTAYTTATTTGAGTGTTTAGCAGWGCATAGTTATGTTGATATTGCTGAGCGCTTTTCTGAGCTTKYTGTTCGCTTTGTTCCGCTAATGAGATGCTTGAGTGTAATTGAGCCTCTTCTTGGCTTGGGTCTTTTTCGCCAAAAACATCGTGCCGCTCTTGGTGCTGTGCGGCAAGGTTATTTTGCTGATCCTCGTGTATTTTCTGGCTGTTTGCAAAGGCTTGTTCGGCAGCGATGATGGCTTGCTCAAGGTGGCTTATGTTGGCACCTAGATTGTTTATATCCGCTTCAACTTTTTGTTTTTCAGTTTGCCTGTTTTGCCAAAGGTCACGCTGTTGGCTCAAGGTGCTTAATATGGTATCAAGTTGATTAATTTCGATTGAGGCTATCTCGTAAACCGCAAGTGTGCTTTCAAGTGCGCTAAGGGATTTCGAGATTTTGTTTTGAATCTCATCCCTGTGCTTAGCGGTTTGCAAACATTCTGTTTGTGTGGATTGTAGTGCGTATGTAGCGTCTTGCGCCTGCTTTTGGGTGGCACTTTGGGTTTCGCTAGCTTGGCTAAGCTGATGTTGAATAGCGTCCACATTCTGTGTAAGCGCTTCGGCTTGCTGAACTTTGTCGCTTAATGACTGTGTTGTTTTGGTATTTCTGAGTAGCAAGGGCGCAAGTATTTCATCCAAATTATAGTTATGAGTATAACTGTAATTCTGAGCATGAGTCTGCGCATGGAGATCAAAGCCTGTAGGCAGTATATGTGCAAGGGCTGCGCATAAAGCTTGGCGAGTTGGGCCATTATCAATAAGGATTTGTTGTTGCTGAGCACTAAAGTTTTTGTTGTTTTCTAGGTCTTTTCGGTCTTCTGCTTGCCGAATAATCAAAGTGTTTATCTGGGCTTGCTTAGCCTGCATCTCATCCTTTTTTTGCTGGCGAGTGATTTGAGTTTGCTCGGCTTTGGGTAAAGTGGCTTGGCTGTATGGGTGTTCATTAGCGCCGCAAAGTGGGCAGGGTTCGCCGTCTTGCAAGTGTTGGCGTTGCTCTTCTAAGCTTTTAATTGTGCGTAGTAAATCAAGCTCAGTATCAAGCGCGGTGATTGCGTCGTCGAGATGTTGTAATTCTGCTTGGGCGAGTTTAAGAGCGCTGCCACCTTGCTCAATACGGCGCTCTAAGTCGAGCTGTTGTAGCGTGAGTTCGGCGATTTGTTTTTGCGCTTGTTCGTTTTGTTGGTTGGCTTGCTGCAGTGCCTCTATGTTTTGACGATCTTGCTGTAGCTGCGTTAGCTGCTCTCGCCAATAGGTAATATTTTGTTGTTCGAGTAGCTGTTTTAGCTGTGTTTGTGTATCAACGAGTGTCGTTTTACTTTGCTCTACTACCAGCGCTTGCTGGTTTTGTTTTTCGAGAGCAAGCCGGTTTGTATTTTCAGCGTAGGTTAATTGCGTTTGGTTTTTAGCGTATTTATTGTTTAATTCATAGTGCTGTTGGCTGAGCTGTTTCAGTGTTTGGCAGCGCTCATCAATACGGCTAAATTGCTCGACTAAGGTGGCATGTGTTTGAGTCTCTTCGAGCTGCACATTCAGCTTGTTTAGCGCGGTTTGTGAGAACTGCAGCTGTGTTTGATATTGTTGGTTTTGTGTTTTCTGGGTATTAATTGCTGTGTTTTTAGCGGCAATATCTTGAGCGGCTTGGGTGATGACGTTTTGTTGGGCATGAATATTGACATCTAGTGCTCTGACTTGAACAAATATGGGGGCGTAACTACCTTGGGTATCTTTTTGTTGCTGTAGGTACTCTTGTGTCTTTTGCCAATACACTTCATATTCTTTTAAGGCTTGCTGGGTCTTCGGAAGCTCGTGCTTATTTTGTGCGTGCTCATGCTGATCTTTTTGTTGGGCTTGGCGTAGGGTATTTAATTGAGCATATTCGCCTGCTAGTGTTAAGGCGCGCGCGTCTTGYTCTAAGCGTTGTTGCTGGGGCGCAAAAGTTTGTAGCTGACTTTCTAGGCTCTGATTTGTTGGAGTATTAGCGCTTGCTCCTGGAGTTGATGTGGTCAAAACCAATACATCAACCTGGGGCGTTGGTATACGAGGTTTTAATGGTCAGTATTCAAATAAACTACTAGTGCTGGTGGATGGTCGCAGTATTTATAGTGTGGTGACAGGTTCGGTGCTGTGGGATGTTGCGTTGCCGTTATTGGATGATATTGATCGTGTTGAAGTTATTAGGGGCCCAGGCGCTAGCCTATGGGGCTCTAACGCAGTCAATGGAGTGATTAACATTATCACTAAATCCTCGGAGCACACTCAAGGTCAACATATTGTTATTGGTGTTGGGGATGAAACAAAAATCTATAGTCGCTTAAGACGCGGCGGCGGGTTAGCGAATAACCTGAACTACCGCGTGTATGGTCAAGCTTTTGATCAAGATGGCGCTGTTGATGCTGAAACAGGGCATTCTGCTGAAGATG
>NVXL01000140.1 GCA_002746115.1 Alteromonadaceae bacterium | reverse complement strand
AATAAAATACGCATAATATATAAACTCTACGAGACATTTAAAACCATGGCCTATATCGAATATCTAGATGACGAAGTAAGCAAAGCCCTAGTTAAAGATGTGCTGGATATTGGTCGCGTTAAAAAAGATGCCGTGATCAAAGATTTTCAGAAAAACGTCATTGACCCTTTTGCCTCCCTCTTTGACTCGGCTGTATCCGACGTTGACCATAACACCTGGAAAAGCTCAGAAATGGTGAGGCAGTGCCAAAAGACTTTAACCAACCATATCGGTAACTTACATCAAAAAATACTCGGTAACGTGAGCGGCTGGGAAGATTTAGGCACAGGTAGCGAGGTGGACTTGGTTTGCCATCAGCAGAAAATTATCGCAGAGGTCAAAAACAAACATAACACCGTCACTGGTGGAAAATTAGCCGATCAGTATAAAACTCTAGCCAACTTAGTTAACCCAAAAGCCAGTCGCTTTCGAGGTTATACCGCCTACTTCGTTAATATTATCCCCAAAAAGCCCGAGCGCTTTAACAAATGCTTCACGCCATCCGATAAAAGCACCGGCATGCAACTCGCCGCCGACGAAGGCATCCGGATTATTGATGGCGCCAGCTTCTATAGCTTGGTTAGCCTGCGTGAGAATGCCTTGGAAGAACTCTACGACGCCCTCCCCAAGATCATTGAAGCAATTTTCCGTAATGACTACGGGCTCCCAGACTTTAGCATTCCTGATCAAAGCATGTTCAGGCAGTACTTTATCGACGCCTATCACGACACGCGACCTAAGCAAATAACCATGACCAATGTTTGACTTGAAACATGTAATTGTATACAGTGCTCGCCACTATCAATATTGAACGCCAATATAGAACGCCAACATAGAATAGACGTGTAGAACAGATAAGCTCAGATGATCCCAGAATATTACTCGATTGCCCAAGTTGCCGACATCCTTGGCCTCTCAAAAGAAACCCTAAGACGCTGGGATAACAAAGGCACGCTTGTCCCTCAGCGGCACCCGGATAACAATTATCGCGTTTATCATCGCTCACAAATCGAGCACTTCGAGCAAGCTCAAGTTTTGTTCAATAGTAATTGGGACAAAGAGATTAATGTTAAACCCAAGCGAAAGTACAAATTAATCGAGCTGTTTGCCGGTGCTGGCGGCTTAGCGCTGGGCATGGAAAAAGCCGGGTTTAAATCTGTACTGCTGAACGAGCTTGATAAACATGCTTGCGACACACTTCGTGCCAATCGACCTAACTGGAATGTTATTCCCGGCGATATCTCCAATGTGGATTTCACCCCCTACAAAGATCAAATTGACATTTTGTCCGGCGGCTTTCCCTGCCAAGCCTTCTCCTATGCGGGCAAAAAACTGGGCTTTGAAGATACACGCGGCACCTTATTTTTTGAATTTGCTCGTGCAGTAAAAGAGACGAACCCTAAAGTTATTGTGGCCGAAAACGTACGTGGTTTATTAAAGCATGAAGACGGTAAAACTTTGGCCGCAATCACCGACGTGATTGATGAAATTGGCTACACTCTTGTCGACCCGAGGGTATTAAAAGCGGTATTTTATCAAGTCCCACAAAAACGAGAACGGCTGTTTTTAATTGGTATTCGCAAAGACCTCGCCAAGCAAGTCGAGTTTAAATGGCCCTCACCTTATTCGCGTATTATGACGATGCGAGATGCCTTAAAAAAAGGTGATTTATTTGAGAGTGACGTGCCTGAATCTGCCGGGCAAACTTACCCTCCGCGTAAAGCCGAAATACTCGCTAAAGTGCCTCCAGGCGGTTATTGGCGGGATTTGTCGGATGATTTACAGCGCGAGTACATGAAGAAGAGTTACTTTTTAGGTGGCGGTAAAACCGGCATGGCAAGACGCCTCTCTTGGGATGAACCCAGCCTAACACTGACTTGCGCACCCGCCCAAAAACAAACGGAACGATGTCACCCAGAAGAGACTCGCCCACTCACGGTAAGAGAGTACGCTCGGGTGCAGACATTTCCGGATGACTGGCTTTTTTCCGGTCCACTGACGGCTCAGTACAAGCAGATTGGCAATGCTGTGCCGGTGAACTTGGCCTATGCAGTCGGACGGTCGCTAGTCAGGCTGCTTAATAATATTGAAAAAATCAGTAAAAATCCAAAGCCCCGCGCCAAAACGCTTAAGCGGAAAAAAGCTAAAAAAACCGGTAAAAAAATAAAATCTCTTAAATAAAATTTGTTACTAAAAAACCTCGCATTTACATACGAGGTTTTTTTGTGCAGCTAGTTTAATCAACAGTTAATTCACGGTTAATTATTTCTTCTTGCCCTTCTTCACCGTCTCGGTATCAGACACCAAACGTAACTTCCAATTTTCCATCGCTGAGCCTTTTAGGTTTAAGTGGCTAGTCAAGTAGTGCAAGCGCTTGGTGCCCTCGCCGTCTGGCGCGGCTTCAAAACGTTGCTTTAACCAATACGGCGGAATCGACTGATTATACAAGGTCGCCGTGACGCTAATAGAATCAGGGTCAATACCCGCAGGCAATTTGGCTAATTGACGCTGCCCCATTGCACCGTGGCAGCTTAAGCAAGTATTGGTAACGGCGTTCTGGGTATCGACCAACGAGCCTTTCAATAAAGGGTCTTTGTTCGGGTGGGCTTTGTCGTATTCGGATAAATCAAAACCGTCCGCAGAACCATCGCCGTTTTCAACAAACATGACAGGTCGATTCGGCGTGCCGCTTAAACCACCATGACAGCCAATGCAATTATCCGAGGTGACAAATTCCGTGGGATGATCCGCAGGCATTGCCGAGTAATCGAGCCATTCAGGCGGAAAGTGCTTCACCTGTGATTTTACTTGGCTTGGAATTTCTGTGAAAGTAGATAAAAACTCAGGATTGGCTGCGGCATTTGCCGTCGACGGTAAGTGGTAGAGCACGTTATTAATCACATCGTGGTCAGAAAAAACCGAAGCGCTGCCCACCGGTGCTGCGGGTGGTGGGCAGGCAATATCACCCACGAAAAGTCCGAGATACTCAGAGTCGTGCCGCGATTGCTGAACGGCCTCCCCCTCAGCATCGCTTAAGCGTACACACGCACTTGGTAAGAAGCAGGGTTTTACCTTGGGAGAAAGTGCGAAAATTTAAAGCTGTAACGCTTTGACCGACTGTAGATAGATTTAAACTTGCCCATGATGAAATTTTTACAAGGCACTTCAAAATAGTAGTACGTTGGAATACTGACAAGTGTGCAACCCAGCAACACCAACAAGCCAATCCATACAGGTGTTTCTGTATCAGCACCAGGAATAACACCCTTGCTACGCAGGAGGAGCAAGGCCGGTATGTGGATCAAATAGATCCCATACGTTAAGTTACCAAGCTTATTGATGTGCTTATTTGAAAAAAAATCTGATAACGCCCCTTTGCCAAAAGAAAATACAAGAATAAACACCGGCATTATTATCAACGCAATTATCGTTGCTCTATAACCACCAATAAAAAGGCAAGTAAAAATAAGACATAAAGTAGCAAGCTCGAGTACGGTCGATAGCCCCCGGGAAACATTATCAACTAGCTTAGTGTTTTGCTTTATATGCTGGTATACATGAAAGACTACAAAGCCCGCTAGAACACCAGATATACACCTCAACAGTCCAGCCGTCACAAAATATACTTCTTGCACGTGCGCATGGTCAGTCAGGTCTTTCATCCAAAGAGCCGTGTAACCGAGCACAATAAGTAGCAATGCCGTTTTAATTAGTCGATACCGAATCACCCAAAATAAGATTCCGATATTCATCCATAATTCAACACTCACCGACCAAGCAGGCCAGTTATATCCAAGGTTACCTATAGGGATAACATTCTGCAAAAGAAATATGTTAACCCAAACCTCAAGATGCGAAGCCTCTACTTGTGCATCTATCAAACCAACAGATAGCATAAAAACTAATGTCGCAAGATACAGCGGAAACAAGCGTGAAAACCTAGAAACTATAAATTTCACATAATTGTTACTCGCTGATTTGCTTGTTGCATAAGTCAATACAAAACCAGAAAGAATAAAAAAGAAGTCCACTGCAAGTGCACCCGCTGGAACAACACCGATCCAACCCGATGAGTGCCCTATAACAACAATAGCTGCAAAAAAATACCTTAATGTGTCTAACTGATAATACCTCATTTCCCCTCACTAGCTAATACTTACACTTTTGAACACCGACTATTTTTATTTACCCTGTTTTATTTACCCTGCCAAAAATCGCTTATTGTTTTTTCCTCAAAGCTGATATCAGAATACGTGGCAACAAATTCCGGGCTCAGTGGCGATTGGGCAATAAATCCAAGCTTAACGGGCTTAGACGAGGCTAAGGTAAATGACCGTAGGTAGAACCACTTGAGGCCATCTTCGGATTGATAAAAGATAAAACCCTTATTACGTCGAACAATTTTGAGGTATAACTCCGTGCTTGTATGTACCGTATGGTAGGCATCATCCCCCGTACCATGTGCCACGGTGCTTGCTACGCCATTTGCGCCCGACTTAAAACGCTCAAATAACAACTTGCCCCAGTTACCTGAATCAGCGTATACAAAAATCGCACCGCCATCGTAAGCACTGTTAAACCCAGCCGTCACTTTGGCAGAAAATATAAAGTCGGCCTTAGGCTCAAAGTAAACTCTAGGCGCATTGTCAGCAGCGCTTGAGCCATCTGGGCTGGTATAGAGATCCGTGCCTTTTTTAGCGGCGATAGTGATTTGGTGATCGTCGATACTTATTTTGGAGGTATCGGCTTGCTCTATCAAAGTATAGGGAATACCCAATACTGGTTTATCAATCCGCGTTTCTGATGCGTTTACCCCGCAGCTAACAAATGCTAGCCATATAACATACAGTCTTACCATGGTGCCCATTACGTCCCCTCCATCCAACATACTAACAACTGTATTAACAATAGTTAGATTAAGTTTTATTTATATATACAAAGTGTTTATGTAAAAAATGTTTCTGTTAAAAAGCTTATGTGAAAAGACTTAAATACAGCGTCACCTAGCTCACGTATAAGCGCCTCAACATCCACGACCAAGACACAGTATCGGTATCAGCATCAATGTCGTCAAGAAAGCACGACACAAACCATGCTTTACTGTTCCTTATCGCCTAAAAAACGTCCAAATAGTCGTCGATTAAGGAGGCGAAGGTGAATCAACCAGCAACCGAACTAGTGCCATAGCTGAAGGCGCAGATGGCCAAATTTGGGTAAGCTCTCTCGGAAACGGCTATAACCGTATCGACCCCAAAACAACAGAGGTGAGCTCCGAACTTGGGGTGGGCACCGAGATTACGATTTATTTAGCCTTAGCTGAGTAAGCCCCAAAAAAAAACAATTGGTGCTGCCATTTACATTGACAGTTTTAATTTCTTAATCTGTTCACTACCTGTTGCCTCAGGAACAGGGCCAAAACCTGCCCCATAGTTCATGACCAAAACATTGCCGTTGCTAGATCCATCAATGCTTACATTATAGTCGAGCCGTATATAATAGTCTTTCCCTGCTCTTGCTACCAACTCAACAGATTTAGCAGGTAAATCCCATTTCCAGTCTCGACCTATTGCTTCAATTTTATGCCTACCAGGCTCAAGATCGAATGCCAAGTACCCACCATTTTTTAACGGTGCCTTCATCTCGCCATCAACATATATGTATGGATACACGCCGCCGCCCTTAAACCGCTTCGCCCTATAAACATATAACACGGCTGAATTATCTTGCATTAGGCGCTGTTCAAATACCGGCCCCGGAGCTGAACACGCTTGCACTAATACGGCAGCGACTACCAACAACAACATTTTTACTTTATTCATATAATAATTCCACTTTAGCATTAAAAATCAATTTATCATCTACGCCGTCTTGGCAGAGATTGAACTTGTCACTCTAGCACGTTTATATTTTTAATAAGCGCGGTTCTTACAGCCTAGGTCTGGCTCACCTTTAGGCAAAAGAGAAGCTGTTGACCACCACACAAGCCGCTTATCTGGTTTTGGGCATCGACGTAATAGCGTTGTTACGCTTACCAAGCTATACTGTACAGAAACATTGTACAAACTATGGAATTTACCCGTCATGCAAACCGTAAACATCAGCGACTTTAGAGCTAACCTTTTGAAATACCTAGAGAAAGCAAACTCTGGAGAACAAATAAGCGTTACGACAAATGGCAAGTTACTTGCCACGATAGCACCGCCAATCAACCAAAAACAGCAAGCAAAGCAGCAATTAGCGCAACTGGCTAAAAGCACAAAAGTATTCGACGTCGTCAGCCCTATCGACTCAGAGTGGGATGCAGATTCATGATATTGCTCGATACCTGCGCCATACTTTGGGACGCTCTTGAGCCTGAACAACTGACCGACAAAGCTTTAAATGCAATTAATAAAGCCGATGAATTTAACGCTCTTATTATCAGCGATATCTCTGTTTGGGAAATTGCGATGTTGGTCAAAAAGAAACGTATACAAATTGATACGACCGCATCAACTTTGATCAATCTATATTTACAAACAAGAAACATTTCAGTTGTTCAGATTTCACCTGAGATTGCAGAGCTATCTGTAAATTTTGGATCGGGGATCAACAAAGACCCTGCAGATAGAATTATTTCTGCTACTTCGATAATACATAATGCTCAGTTAATAACTGCCGACAAAAATTTAATTGAAAGTGAAATTCTTGATACGGTTTGGTGAGATGATATAGAGCGCCACAACCTTATGACGCTGAGCCCAAGCGTTCCAATTAAAGTCGGAAACTGGGCGTTATATCATCTCCCAACGACAGTAGTCGTCCTCACTTCCGCTCCACAACACGATATCATCACGCGCATAACGGGTTGCAATATAAAAAGTCTCATCTCCTCTTTTAGTGGTAATTAAGATCCGTTGATTATCCTGCTCAACATTCCAAGGGAAGCGTTCCCAGCCAATAATAACCTGGTTATTGGTAACCCCTAACCCGTCCACATACGTATTCGGATAAACTTGAAAGCCATTGAGATGCATACGCCAAGTGTTATCCTTTATATTTAATAACGTCAGATCAACATATTGTGAAGGGCTGTTATCTCTACCTCGCACCTCAACGTTGGAGAACTCGGGCACTCGGCTAAGGAAATAGGACTGCGACTGAAAACTTCGTAAACTAAAATGATCCCTTTCACGAGTAAGCGGTTTAAGCCAGTTCGGAAAGAACTTCATGATCGTCTCCTTACTAAATATCAACATTTCTCCTTTGTTACGCTCGGTCTTCTGACTGATGTTCTTTAATGTTCGAGCCCAAGAACTGGCAAGCGCCTCATCGCCATCCGATGCTAGACATCGGACTTTTTGCTCACAGCGGATGTACGCCAAATCAATGACACTTTGAGTTCTCGCGTAACATCTCAATGTGGAAACAGCAATTAAAGAATATGCGTTAATGTAACTTATCAGCGGACAACGATTGCGCTGCCCGTTTTCGTAGGTCTGTAAAGATTTCTCACTTAAAATAATAATCTCGGTCATGCTGTCTGACAGTTTGTCTACCGCATTATCAATTGCATTAATCTGTTTTTCAGGGTCTCCAAGGTCGTTATCTAGCGCATCTAGCAGATTTGGTATTTTGCTGCGTTCTATGGTTTTGTCATAAAAATCCATCATCTCCCTGTTAAGCACAAAACCAAATACGTTGCCTATGTTTTGAATTCTTTTGTCTATCTCCTCCAGCTTACGCAAAACCACCGATGCTGTTGAGCTATCAAAAACTATCTCAGCAATTTTTCTCACCGGCGCCATAACTTCCGAGATGCCGGGAATAGGTAACTTTTCCGCAACCTTCAACACACTATCAATGGCATGAAACGTGTGGGGGTCAGATCCGGAGGGGGCTGGGATCATCGGTTCTTTCGGTGCCACTACCGAGTTATTGGTTTGCCCTGCGCTTGCATTACTTATATTCTGATCGGTCATATTTGGAGCCTCACAACTACTCTTGAGAATTCTTAGGTTTACCGTCACTCGCTCCAAGCCGTATCCCGCGTCATGTTGGCCAAAACGAAATTGACAAGTCATTTTGAGTGTAGCCACAAAAACACCCATCCTTGCATATTAGTGCAACCCCGCTTGAATAATAATCGAATAGATAAACCAATTAACATAACGTTAATAGCGCATAAAGTTTAATGTAGTGCCAACGTTTGCTTAAAGAAGCACGCGGGTTGCCACGTTCAACCAAAACATGCACCTTGGTCATTTACCTCGCTATATCAGTTAATGCATGCCCCATTTTTAATAGTCACGAAAGGTTTATAGCCCGAGACCTGTAAGCAGCCAATTTCCACGGGACACACAGCCGAACCTCATTACATCCACGATATGAACACCSACWSCMSSSWRWAMKSCKMTASAATGCGCGCCTCGATTTKAGGTTCCACYAGGATTAATAGGGAATGCCGACGTACAGAACATGTTCTGTAAAAAAGCAGCTGTCCCCGCAACTGTATGCAGCAAGTTGCTATCAATACCACTGGCTAAGTTTAAGCTGGGAAGGTGATAGACGCGTTTGAGCTGTGAGCCAGTAGACCTGCCTTTTGTCGATTTAACCTGATGTCGGGGACTGCATCAGCGGAATCGTTTGGCTCGCCATCCGTTTTTTCCGTACTCCCTTACGCCATTTARTTAGTTTATTACGACGTTTAACTAAGGCGCTCAATGAAAATTAAACACCGCAACACCGCAACAAAACTGATCACACTGCTTGCAAGCTATAGCCTCTTTACCGCTATAACAAACCACCAAGCCCACGCGGCTGGGGTATCTGGAGAGCTAGAGGAAGTAGTCGTCATCGGCCACGGCATMGACGGACTACGCCCCGGAGAAGCTGAAGCCGCATCCGTTGGTACTGTGCTGGCATACCAAATCAAGAACCGGCCTATTTTACGACCGGCAGAAATACTAGAAACCATCCCCGGAATGGTCGTCACCCAACACAGTGGCGGCGGCAAAGCCAACCAATATTTTTTACGGGGCTTTAACCTCGATCACAGCACCGACTTTGCCAATTACTTTGAAGGCGCACCAGTTAACATGGTCACTCATGGGCATGGCCAAGGGTATAGCGACTTTAACTTCTTAATCCCTGAAATGCTCGACCGTATGGTCTACAAAAAAGGCCCCTACTACGCCTCCCAAGGTGACTTCTCCTCAGCGGGCTCCGCCCAAGTATTTTACGCACGGGAAAAAGACAGCACGCAGATTAAACTCACCGCCGGTGAAGACGGGTATTTAAATGCTCTGCTTCACGGCGGGTATAACAAAGACGACCAACATTGGGTATACGCCCTTGCCCGTACCGAGGACGACGGCCCTTGGGAAAGCCCTGATAAACTCGTCCGCGATAATGCCTTTGTTAAATATAGCCAAGGCGAAAGAGCACATGGTTTTTCCATATCCGCCATGTTTTTTGACTCCAACTGGAACGGCACCGATCAAATACCCCAACGCCTAATTAACGACGGCACCCTAGACCGTTTCGGCACACTCGACGATAGCACCGGTGGCGATACCCACCGCTATCAACTCGCCTATCAACAACGCTTCAAATTGTCCGATACCTCGCGCATTAAAGCCAATGCCTATGTCGTCGATTATGCCCTKTCGCTTAGCGGCAACTTCACCTATTACGCGGGYGATCTGCCGACGCTGCCTGTYATTCCCGGTGTCCCGRTTAACGAAATTAATGAYCARGTGACGCAGTTTGATGACCGCATGATYTTTGGTGGCAGCATCGAATGGCAAAACCAATTATCCGATATACACGAGCTTAGCCTCGGCAGTGATTTACGTATTGACGATATTAGCGATGTTGGTGTTGGCCAGAGTTATCGACGAACAATTTATAACTTTTCAAGCAAAGCCGTCGTCGATGAGCGCGCTATTGGCCTGCATGGCCGTATACATTCACAGTGGAACGATTGGTTTKCCTCTGTCGTCGGCTTACGCTACGACTATTTTGATATGGATGTTGAAGACAAACTAAATGCCTTAAATTCCGGATCGGAAAATGATGACTTGGTCACGCCTAAATTGTCGCTACGCTTTGGGCCATTTAAGGACACCGAGTTTTTTATTAACCTCGGTAAGGGGCTTCATAGTAACGATGCCCGTGGTGTCGTAGCGGATGAAGTGCCTTTACTGTCAGAGTCCACCGGCTATGAACTGGGCATTCGCAGTACCTCTGTCGAGAACTTACAACTAAGCTTGGTGCTATTTCAATTAAGCCTCGATTCCGAGCTGGTCTTTGTGGGCGGTGTTTTTCAAGATAGTTGTCGCCTAAACTGTAAGTTTATGCCGCCTTACTCTTGTCCTTACTCTTGTCCTTACTCTTGTCCTTACTCTTGTCGGTCGTAGATTTGCATTTTTCAGGGTTGAGGTATACCTCCACTATCGGCTCAAAATTTTTGATGTCGCCACTCCAGCGGTTTGGATTCTTCAATTTGGCTTCTTGATAAACCGCCTTACGCTTGGCTAGAATAGCAACATCCTCCCCGTTGTGGCGCTGGGTTGGAGTGACAAATTTAATGCCACTATGAAGGTGCTCATAGTTATACCAATGAACAAACTCGCTCACCCATACTCTGGCTTCAGCTAGGTCAGAAAAAGGCTTTTCGGGGTAATTAGCGCAGTATTTCAGCGTTCGAAACGCGGACTCCGAATAGGGGTTGTCATTGCTAACGGAAGGCCGACTAAAAGAAGGCATTACTCCAAGTTCCTGTAAAGTTGCAAGCATAGTGGCGCCTTTC
>NVXL01000139.1 GCA_002746115.1 Alteromonadaceae bacterium | reverse complement strand
TCAAAGATCGACACCCAGCCCATTCCAATGCCTTCCACTCGCGCCGCGAGCCACATATTTTGAATCGCACAGGCGAGTGAGGCAATGTCCATTTCCGGTAGCGTACGCCGTCCAAAAATGTGCTCTTCTCTTTTATCTGGCAATGCCGCCACCAGCACCTCGGCACATTGCAGTATACCCTCAACTTTTAGCTGTAAAAACTCCGTTTTGCGCTCACCTAATGCCTCGGCGGTAAGTACTCGCTCTTGGTCGACGTTGTCATAAATGGCTTGTCGAATTGTGCGATCAGAAATACGAACAAAACGCCAAGGCTGCATTAGCCCGACACTCGGTGCCATATGCGCAGCGGACAGGATCTTAGATAACAGCCCACTCTCCAATGGCCGGTCAGTAAAGTGGCGCATATCCCGGCGCTCTGCCATGGCTTTATAAACCGCCTTTTTTTCCTCGTCGCTATAACTATGTGGGTTACTCATTGGTATGTTTTTCCGTGGGCACGCAGGCGTTCAAAAGGTCAATTAACGGTGAGCATAGTGATCATTTGAGTGGGTGTAAAGGCCATCAAGGGGGCGATAGCATCGATATTATAAGATTGGCAGTCGTTTAAGATATGCCGCGACGGCTGAAGATAACGCTCTCTGGTATGAGCTTAACCTAGCGATTAGCCGAGATTTCGATATTGTTCTACAGCATCTATCGGAAAGTGTTTCTTCTGATTCCGAAAGGAATACAATCAACACCGTTACCCAAAGAGAAATTTTGAAGCTGGTACAGAAAACTCAGTAATGGGGTGGTATCCTTCACCTGCTAAATATAACCTCCCTGTCGTATTTATTTGCCTATTTACCTATCAGTTTAACTAGTTATTTACTCTTCCCGGTAAACTCAAATCCCCCGAGGCAATATCCATTACATCTACGACGCATAGCAGCGGCGCGTGTAGGCTTTGATTAACTTGTAAGCCAGCAGTTACGCCGTCAAAAGTGGATTTTTCAAGCGTAGTAATATCGTCAAAAGCGACCCTAACTTCTAAGGTATCGTTGTTAAAAACAGGGTCCCAACCGGGGCTATCTAAAAGAATTGGCAGGCCTGGCCATGTTTTTGGAAGCCTTGGTTTACTGCCCTTTGGTATATCCACCACGCCTAAGGCACCAGGGCCGCACTTTTCGTTTGGTTTGAGTACAACCCAATGGCTGTGCCATACATCGCCATCGTTACCTGGATCATTATCGGCATTCTCGTCATAGAGTGGTGTATCGTCAAAATCGCCATGAGAGGTGACAGCAAGCGCGAGAATTCCCGCGTTTTGATCAAACCCAACCACGGAGCTGTCCATGGTGGTGGGCCACACATAAGAGTAAACCGAGCTGCCCGCTAGCTTCCCCGTTTTGTTTGGCTTGCTAGCGCCTGCTTTTCCTGAGACCGCCATATGGAATGTAGCTACATTCCCTTGGGTGGTGATTTTTGCATGAACAATGTCAAAGCTTGTTTTAACCTTGGCGGTGTTAGCTACTTGATTGTGCGCTGCGTGTATCCCACCACTATGATCCCCTCCAGCAAAACTTGTAGCGCAGAAGAGGCCTGAGGCGATGGTCAGAATGTAAGTTGAGTAATTTGTTTTCATGGTGTGCTCCTATTAACTTATTACGGCATAAGTGGTGATTTAAGATGGTATTGAGTCGATACCATTAAAGCGTAACGGCAATCCTCTCTCTTGTCAATAAGGTATTGAATCGATACTATGTAGCCATGAATATACTTAAGACTCAGCAACTGTTGGAAAGGCTCGCCAGCTTACTGCGTAGCGAAAGCCGCAACCTACTTCTGAAATATGGCCTACAGCCCGTGCAGTTTGAGGCTTTGCAGTACTTATCCCTGTGTAATCGCTATTCGGATACACCGATGGCGGTGACCGAGTACCTTGGGCAGACCAAAGGTTCGATATCTCAAACGATTAAGGTGCTTGAAAAAAAAGGTTTACTGGAAAAACGAGCGGATCAGAAGGATAAGCGCGTTATCCATCTAGTGCTGACGGTCGATGGGCAACATTTGGTCAGGCAGATGCAGCCGCTACCCATGCTCCAAAGAGCGGGTAGCTGTCTTGGTGATGAAGCGGTGACCGTAATTACCGCCTCCTTAAAATCCTTATTGGGTGCACTACAGGAGGTTAATGACTTTAAGGCCTTCGGCCAATGTGCGCTGTGTCAGCACAATATTAAAAAGGATACCGGCGAGTATTTTTGTGGTTTGACTAAAGAGCGACTCTCAGTTGAGGATATTGCCCTCATTTGTCGAGAGTATGAGGGCGTGAGAGAGAAACAGGTCTGAGATCGGGAGTAATTACTCCAAAATTCGAAGCCCTATAGCGCTCAAACGTAGCTGCTCACAAGCGTCGTGTAGTCGCGCAGTGGCGTGCATATTCAAGTGATCAATACTGCCAACACGTAATAAGGCCCGCTCATTATCGAGTCCTACTACACGTGTTAATATACCGTGTTTGGCTAAGTCGTTATAAATAAACAGCGCCGTTGTTAAACTCATAGGGTAAGACAAAAACAAGGCGTGCCGTAACGGTGGGCTGACTTTAAATGTCGCCATTAAAGGGTTTAATGTTTGCTCGGTATACTGCGTATTTTTCTGAATATTTTGTTTTGCAGCCGTTTGCCAAGGGGTATCATTAAGTGCCTGTGTCGCAATAAACTGCGCCGGTCCATTTACCTGCCAAATCCCTAAAGCCTGTTGTATTTGTTTCAGTATATTCGGCGACGAAAATACAAACCCTAAACGAATCCCCGCGAGGCCAAAGAACTTTCCAAATGATCGCAATACCACTATATTTTGAGGCAGCATGTTTTGCGGTAGCATGTTTTCTGCTGATTGTGGCAGCGATAATAGACTGCCCTCAGGACTTATATCAATAAACGCCTCGTCCACAATCATGTGTGCATGCCTACCTAACATAGATGACCACTGCAATAACTGGGGCAAGCCGACCTGAACCGTGCTTGGATTATTCGGATTGATTACCACCAAATGCTGATCAGGGTTTGCTTGCAAAGCCTGTTGAATATCATGCGACATATTTGCGGCAGTGTCTGAGCGATAAAGCTGGATTACCGAACCATAGCGCAGCCATTGCTGCTTATGCTCCTGATAACCAATACTTGGGAGCAGCACCGGGAGTGATTGGTTTTGGTTAAATACCTCAGGCAGTACCTGAATCGCTGTTTGCGTGCCCGCGACAGCTAAAAAATTTGCCTGTTGATAATACCCTTGAACAGCTTCAATAAAATCATCTTGTAAATACGGCAAGGCATTAAATGCCTGTGCAGGTATTGCCGGTACGGGGTAGGGCTCAGGGTTAATTCCTGTGGAAAGATCGACCCATTCGCTTAGCGGAATATTATAAGCCTTGGCCGCCGCGGGTAAATTACCTCCGTGTTCGGGTAGCTTATCTTTAAGTGGATTAAGGGAGGCGGGGGATAATTCGCCTAATATCATGCTAGCCTGCCAGCCCAAATCAAGGCAATCGATAGCACCCAGCAAAGCAGAGCAATATTGATTAGATTGCAGGCTTTTTCGATCGAGCGGTAATCCGCGATAGTATCTTCATTTTCTTCAGGCCCCAGTACCGGGCGCAGTTGTACTTTACCGTGATAACTCGCGGCGCCACCGAGGGATACATTGAGCGCGCCCGCACCAGCGGCCATCACAGGTCCCGCGTTCGGGCTCTTCCAATTTCCGCCTTGCTCGCGCCAATAGTGTAGCGCCAAATTAAAATGCCCGGCAGCCGCATAGCTAAAGGCACTTAAGCGCGCGGGTAGGTAATTTAAAACGTCATCTAAGCGCGCTGCACACCAACCAAAGTGCAAGAAGCGTTGATTTTTATAGCCCCACATCGCATCCAAGGTATTGGCAAGGCGATACAAAACCACCCCAGGAATACCCGCAATACAAAACCAAAAAATGGCCGAAAATATCGCATCAGCCCCGTTTTCCAATACGGACTCCGTCGCCGCCTTGGCGATCTCTTTATCACTAAGCTCTGAAGTATCACGGCTCACAATCATTGCAATAGCCTTGCGTGCTTGCTCAATATTGCCCTCTTTTAATGGGCTGATAATATTCTGGGCATGCACAATTAGGCTCTGCCAACCTATGGCCACATACAGTACCGAGGCCGACACTAAGACAGTTAAAACACTGTTGAGTTGGCTAAGATAGGCTAATAAAACGGCTGTGAATAAAACCGGAGTAATCACCAGTAACACCGCGATAATACCGTGTCGCCGTTTAGCCGTATCGCTATTGAATTTACCCTCGATAAAATTCGCCCATTGACCAAAATAAACCAAAGGGTGGTAGTGCTTAGGCTCAGAAAATAACTTATCTAAAGCCAGTGCCAGCATAACGCTAATTAATATCATACATCACCTAAAACAATAGCATCCTTAAAAAAGAGCACCCTAAAAAAAGAGCACCTATAAAATAACACATTAACCGTTACCCTCTTGCTGAGCATCAATGTCTAATAGCAAGTCCTGCAATTTATTGGCATATTCACCCGGCGCCTGCCATAAACCGCGCTGTGTGGCTTCCAGTAATCGCTCAGCCATCTCTTCAAGTGCATTCGGGTTATTGGCTTGTAAAAATTCTTGGTTGGCGGCATCAAAAATCAAACTGTCGGCAACATTTTCATATTGATAATCATCAATTAAATTAGTCGTAGCATCATAAGCAAACAAATAATCAATACTTGCCGCCATTTCAAACGCGCCTTTATAACCGTGCTCGCGCATGGACGCTATCCATTTAGGGTTTAATACCCGTGAGCGAATCACCCGGTTTAATTCCTCTTTTAAGGTGCGAACCTTGGGGGCGGCCGGGTTGGAATGATCATTATGGTAAACCACCGGTGTTTGCCCAGAGTACTCAGCCACAGCATTGGTCATGCCGCCTTGAAATTGGTAATAATCGTCGGAGTCTAAAAGGTCGTGCTCACGGTTGTCTTGGTTTTGCATTACGACATCCAGCGAGCTGAGCTGGTGTTTAAATGCCGCTTTCGCCTCGATCCCGTCTTGGCTGGGTTTATCCGAACCGTAAGCATAGCCACCCCAGTTGAGGTAAGCCTCAGCTAAATCCGTTTGAGTCTCCCAGCAGCGCTCATCAATTAAACCTTGCAGCCCCGCACCGTAGGCGCCGGGTTTACTGCCAAATACACGGTAGCTTGCTTGGCGCTTCGCTTGCTCAGGGGCTAAGCCTTGGGCGATCAATACCTTGGTTTGTTGTTTAATCGTATTCTGAATTGTATTGACGCCACCGGGCTCGTCGTAATCGGCAATCGCTTGCACGGCAGCGTCATACAAGCGCATCACATTCGGAAAAGCATCACGAAAAAATCCAGACACACGCAAGGTCACGTCTACGCGTGGGCGCTTTAATAATTCCGTTGGAGTAATTTCAAAATCGACCACGCGTTGTGAGCCGGGTGCCCACACGGGTCGTACGCCCATTAAGGCAAAGGCTTGAGCGATATCGTCGCCGCCGGTACGCATGGTGGCCGTTCCCCAAACGGATAGGCCGATTTGTTTGGGGTAGTCGCCATGCTCTTGCAAATGCCGCTCAATCACCGCCTGCGCGGAAGCTTGGCCAATGGCCCAGGCGGCACTTGAGGGTATCGCGCGGTTATCAACGGAAAAGAAGTTGCGGCCGGTTGGTAAGGTATCGAGGCGCCCGCGTGTTGGCGCCCCGCTTGGCCCCGGTTCAATCATCTCGCCAGCTAAACCCTGTACCAAGGCATTTAATTCGCGTGTGACGCTTTCTTGCAGGGCCGCATAAAGCGTTGACTTAGCGTAGGCTAGTTGCTTACAGGTACTAGGGAACTGCGCTTGCAAGGCTTCTGGTAACGCCTCACCTTGAACCACGTATTGGGAGATCCAATTTAAGGCGAGCAGTTCTAAGCGCTCCCGCGTATCCGCTTCGGTTCGCCATACATCATCGCAGACTTTACTTAGCACTTCAGGCCTATCGCCTTGCCATGGATTTGCCGTGGCAGTAAGCGGGTCAAAATCGCTGTTGTTATTTTTGAGTTTTAAATCATTTAATATGTTATGCAAAATGCCTTGGCTGTGGGCCTCGCTTCCACGCGGGAGCCGTAAGAGTGCCACCAAGGTATCACTGACTTTTGCAGGGCTCGGTAGCTGCCCTAATATATGCAGGCCAAAACGAATTTGAGCTTCTTTAATATCGCATAAATAGGTATCTAGTTCAGCGAGTACCGTGTCGTCATCTGCCGTGCTCGTATCGGTGTTTGTATTGGTATTACAGGCTAATTCTTGTAGAACATTACTGTCTTTTACCTGCTCAAGAATTTTGTCGCGTAGCCATTGCTCTCGGCGCGTATCTAAACCCATGGCCTGATAATATTCATCCACCAAGGTTTCAAGCTCGGCTAAGTCACCATACACTTCTGCCCGTGTCATGGGCGGCATTAAATGATCGATAATGGTTGCTTGTGCCCGTCGTTTCGCCTGAGCTCCCTCGCCTGGGTCATTCACAATAAAGGGGTAAAAGTGGGGCATTGGCCCCAAGGCAATATCCGGCCAACAAGTGCTCGATAGGGCAGTCCCTTTACCCGGCAGCCATTCTAGGTTGCCGTGTTTGCCTACATGCACAATGGCATYGACTTGGTAAGTGTGTTGCAACCAAAAATAAAATGCYAAATAACTATGGGGCGGCACCAAGTCMGGGTCATGATAATTGGCGAGYAAATCCATATTAAAACCGCGTGCAGGYTGKATGCCCACAAAGGTTTCACCTAAACGAATACCCGCCAACATAATTCGACCGTTACGACATTTCGGATCTTTTTCAGGCGCGCCCCAACGTGTTAATACCGCTTGCTGGCTGCTTGAGGGCAGGGCATTAAAATAACGCTGATAATCATCAAGGCTAAGGCTTTGCCAGCACGGGCGTTGATGTAGGGTATTGGGGTTGTTAGTGACAGCCCCTAGCAATGCTTCAATTAGCGCGTTGCCATGTTCGGGAATGTCGTCAACGGGGTAGTTATTTTTCGCTAATATATTTAATAAATTAATAGTTGACGCTGGCGTATCTAAACCAACGCCATTGCCAATACGACCATCTTTAGTCGGGTAATTAGCTAATATCAGTGCAATGCGTTTATCTTTATTGGGTTTTGAGGCAAGCGTAGAGTAACGGTAAGCCAGTTGCGCCACAAAGGCCGCGCGCTCACGGTTTAATTGGTAGCGTACGACCGTGATTTGGCAGCGCTCAGAATAAAAGGCTTCGGATTTAAAGCTCACCGCGCGCGTTATGATGCGGCCATCCATCTCAGGCAGTACCACTTGCATAGCAATATCACGGCTGCGCAAACCCTGGCTATAGCTGTGCCAATCCTCTTCGGTACTGCTTGATAAAATTAATTGTAACACTGGAATATTGGCTGAAAATGGAGACTTAAAGGTAGTAGGCTCAGAGGATAAACCCGGGCTGGAAACACTGTTACTGGCAAAACCCGTGGTATTAAGCACAAGTTTTGCTTGGGCTTGTTCAATTAATGCATTGGTTAATGCGAGTGACTCTGGGTCTTTTAATGAGGTTATGGCGATAGGCAGGGGCTGCAAACCGGCCTGCTCTAATACCTCGATGAGTTCATCAAACATCGCGGTATTAGCGCTTTGTAAGTGGCTGCGATAAAACAGCAGCGCGCAGACGTTTTGTGTGCCTTTACCTTTTTGTTGCCAGCGCCTTTGCCACTCAGCGAAGCTTGCTTGTGCGTATCTTGCCGAGCGGGTTTTTTTGCTTGTGGTGTTTTGCTCAGCTGTCGAGTCAACTATCGAGTTGATTACGGAGTCAATTAAAGCTTGCGGCATATACATCATGCAATGCGGCAAGGCTTCCGGTTCATGCCATATATATTTTTCAGGCCTTGCCGATATTTGTGCGGCTAAATAAAAAAATAAATACTGATTATTGTGCGCACCGCCTTGCCTTAAATAATTCCAAACCCGAATACTCGTACTTTGCGCCACATTAGCGGCATTAAACAGGGCCCCATCTGGGGCATTATCACCCGGGACGAGTATTAACTGTCGCCCTGTTTTCGCGGTGGACCAGGCTAGCAAGCGTTCAAAGCCATATTGCCAATAACTGGCGCCGCCTAAAAAAGACACCACCACAATTTTAGCGTGGTCGAGCACTTTGTCTTGGTATAAATCCAGCGCGGCAGGTTTTAACAGCTGCATCCAGTTAGCTAAGCGTATACTGGGGAAGTCTGCTGGTAAGGTATCCGCCGTGTTTGCCAGTGCCGCAAGGGCACTGTCGGCGGCGGATAATATCACGATGTCCGCAGGGCATTGTTGCAGGTCAACAATGCCTTCGTCATCGGTAAATCCGCCGGGTTTTGCCGCTAATAAATGCATTAGGCTGTGACTGCTTCAGCCTCTTTTAGCGCGGCTTCAATCACGTTTTTATCAATGCCTTTGCCGATAAATACTAAGCTGGTGGTGGGCGTCTCGTCTGCCTGCCAAAGCCGGTCAAAATGCAGGTCTAGGCGTTTACCCACCGCTTGCACGACTTGTCGCATAGGCTTCCCCGGGAGGGCGGCAAAACCTTTAGCGCGATAAATATTATATTGCGCTAACAAGGTATTGAGTACTTCCTGAAGTTTGCCACTATCGACTTCGCCTAAGCGAATCACAAACGAGTCAAAATGGTCATGGGCATGATCGTGGCTTGCACCGTGGCTATGGTGGTGATCGTGATGATTATGTACTTGGTCGATGCTCTCTTCCGATGCCGCTTCGATGCCCATTAGCACTTCAGGTTCAATATCACCTTGGCTAACATAAGCGATTTTCACCTCGTGAGGCACACGCTCCTTAATCACCGCGACCACACGCTCGCGGTCATCGGCGCTTAATAAATCGTTTTTACTGACCACCACTAAATCTGCAGCACCGAGTTGGTCTTCGAGCAGTTCTTTTAGGCTTGGGTCGTGATCGAGGCTATCATCCGCGTCACGCTGTGCTTGTATCAAGGCCTCGTCATTCGCAAAACGCCCAGCCGCTACCGCAGCACCATCGATCACAGTAATCACCGCATCAACGGTGCAATGTTGTTTGATCTCAGGCCAGTTAAAGGCTTGCACTAAGGGTTTGGGTAAAGCTAAGCCAGAGGTTTCAATTAATATGTGATCAATGTCGTCACGGCGCGCTACCAGCTCTTTCATTACGGGTAAAAACTCTTCTTCCACCGTGCAGCAAATACAGCCATTGGCTAGCTCGTAGATCCCATTTTTCCCTGTGCTGCTTGCTTGGTTCTCGCCCTCGTCGGGGCAATCTATTGGGCAGTTGCGCAGTAAATCGGCATCGATATCGAGTTCACCAAATTCATTGACGATCACGGCAATGCGTTTGCCGTGGGCTTTTTTAAGCACATTGGCGAGTAGTGTGGTCTTGCCGCTGCCTAAAAATCCGGTGACGATTGTCGCGGGGATTTTGTTTAACTGCATAATTGGCTCCTGACAAAGCGCTGAGTATGTGAAGTAAGTTGGTAGCGATGGCGGCAGGAAGGCGCACGGAAAAAGCGGATGGGTGACCAAACGATTCCGTTGATGCAGCCCCCGACATCCGGTTTACTGATAAAAGGCAGGTCTACTGGCTCACAGCTCAAACGTGTCTATCACCTTCCCGGCGTAAACATCGCCAGTGGTATTGATAGCAACTTGCTGCATACAGTTGCGGGGACAGCTGCTTTTTTACAGAACATGTTCTGTAAGTGGCATTCCCTATTAATCCTAGTGGAACCTTAGATCGAGGGGCATTGTATACGAGTTTCGGGGGGATGAGTAGACGGTTCAAGGGGCGGGTAGTGGTGAGCGGTGGCCTGATGGCGCTGTCATTGCAAATTGTGCTGTAATGAGGATATAGGTGCCAATGTTTGGGTTTAGGGTAGCTTTTTTGTTCGGATTGGATGTGCTCTGCTAAACTTGTTCAGTGGTTGTTGGTTTAGGTTGTTTTGTGGTCTGTGGGTTTTAGGTTAGGCCGTTCAAGGCTTGCGACTGTTTTGGTTGGGTTTGTTGTTTGGCAATATAGTTAGATACATATAGAATTAAAGTGTTACATACAAATGTTACATCAGCCCTATTAGGAATCAAGTTTGACTGAAAATTGGAAAGAAGACGAACTCAGAGCCTCAGTCGTGGCATATATTGACATGAATAAAAAGGACTCGAATGGTGAACGCTTCGTTAAAAAACACTATTACATTGATCTTGCTAAACGATTCGGGCGAACCGAAAAATCATACGAATTTAGAATGCAAAACATATCGTATGTATTCTCTCTTTTAGGTCGATCTTGGGTTTCGGGTTTGAAACCGGCAAAAAATGTCGGCTCTAGAAATGCAGGAATAATAGAAAACCTGATTGCCGAAATTGAAGGGCAAGCTCCGTTGGGTATAGTACCATTCGAAGCTGAGGTTCTTTCACTTAGACAAAGAAAAAATCTAGAGAAACCAATAGGTGTAAATGAACCATCAAAGTTGCATTCATCTCAGGCAGTATATAGCAGAGACCCAGCGGTAAAAGCTTGGGTGCTGAAAGAATCGAAAGGTAAATGTGAGTGTTGTGATTGTTCAGCACCATTCGTCACAGCAGCTGGAAATCCATATCTTGAGGTCCATCACATAAGACAGCTTGCAGATGGTGGCGAAGACACAATAGCCAATACTGTTGCTCTATGCCCAAACTGTCATAGGGAACTACATTATGGCGTGAATAGACTAGAAAAAATCAATCTAGTTTACTCCAAAATTAGTAGATTAATACGTTAGATAATATA
>NVXL01000138.1 GCA_002746115.1 Alteromonadaceae bacterium | reverse complement strand
TGGGACTTGTACTATGACTGCTTAGAGCAGCTCAATAAACCGGATACTGCTGTGACAGCGGCATACGTGGCAAAAGTAAAAAACTTATTTAATACCGCTTATTGCCAAATAAACTGAGCTCAGTTGTAAGAGGTATCTCCACTTGTGTGAATAGCCATTTAATTCTCTAACGAGTTAGCTTTGCACTCAGCTGTGCACTTAGCTTTGCCCTCGTGCAGATCCTGACCTGTGTGCTATGCTGCGGCCGCATTTGCAGTGAGGTTTTTTGCGGAGTTACATTTGAAGCACATTGATATAAACGAGGCGAGTCGCTATCAAATTTGGCGTAGCGCCGTCCTCATCGCGATACCCTTTGCTTTGCAGGTACTGCTGCAATCCTTACTGGGCATGGCCGACATACTGATGGTGGGCACCTTGGGTACCTTGGCAATTGCTGCCGTGGGGCTTGCTGCCAAGTTGCATTTCTTGTTGCTCATTATTATGAGTGGTATTTCAACCGCCTCTAGCGTGTTAATTGCGCAATATATAGGGGCAAAAAAACGACAAGAATGCCTTGATACCTTTGTTGTGTCATTGTTGGTCGGTATTGTTCTGATGATCCCGCTAGCGTTTGCTTTTGGCTTTGGCGGCGCCACTTGGGTAGCATGGATAAACCCAGACCCTGAGGTGGTGGCATTGACGGCGGGTTACCTTAGCGTAACCGCACCAGTGTTGATATTAACCTTGATTGTTGTCGTTTTTGAAGGCGCGTTAAGGGCTCAAGGGAATGCCAATGTGCCTTTGATTTTCAGTGCAATTTCCGCCGCTATTAATGTTGCTCTAAACTATATTTTCATTTTTGGGCATTTCGGTTTCCCTGCAATGGGGGTGCTTGGCGCCGCATGGGCGACTCTGCTTGCGCGTTTTTTACACTTGGTTTTATTGCTTTTGTGGGTGTATTTAAGTAAAAACACCTTTGCCATTAAGTGGCGAAATTTTGTTCATGCCTTCGATGCTAATAAGTTCAGCGGTTTTGTTCTGTTTGCCTTACCCCTAGTATTAAATTATGCTTTTTGGGGGCTTGGTAATACGCTATACCACATACTTGCAGGTTTTGCTGGCACCGAGGTTTTATCCGTGCTTGGCGTGATGGCACCGTTCGAGATTGGGTTTTTATCTTTGTTTGCAGGTATTGCAAATGCATCGGCGGTAATGATTGGTCAAGCACTGGGGGCGGATAAACACGATTATGCATGGTACCTCCACAAGTTGTTTGATCGTATAACCCTTGTATTGGTGGCGCTCTTAAGCGTGTCACTTTGGTTGAGTATAGACTTTCTTATTGAGGCCATGGGAGATTTTGAAGAGCCGCTGTACGAGAGCATCTCGACCGCGTTTATGGTGTCTTGCTCGTTAATGTGGTTGCGATCGGTCAACATGGTTCGTATTGTTGGCGTGCTGAGAGCGGGGGGAGACAATACCTTTTGCCTTATTTGTGACACCACTGTCATGTGGTTAATAGGTTTGCCAATATTTTTTTTAGTGATTTGGTTTACTCAGTTACCTTTAGTTTTTGTGTACGCCTTGTTGTTTTTAGAAGAGCTCGTAAAGTTTGTTCCGGTATATTTAAGGATAGGCAAAAAGTATTGGATGCAAAATTTGGCTAGGTAGGGTGTAGTTTTGTGGTTTTATAGTTTTATAGTTTCGTGCTTGGGTTTTGTACGCTTGCGTAAAAATTCCGATTGTGGAAAACGTTGAAATTAATTGCTCTGGAGTTGTAAATAAAGCGTCTTATGGCAAATCATTTTAGTGTAAAAAAACCCTACAGGGGTAGCTTGGCTCTCGGTTTTATCACACTCGTATTACTGCTAGCGTGCAATAGCTACTCTCAGGCAGAGTCACACAGTAATACTGAGCGCTGGCGAGAGATTTTTTTGGGCGGCCAGAAAATAGGTTACAACCTTGATGCTCGCCAACAGTTGGGCGACGAGGTGATAACGACTAGCACTCAAACAATGCTAACCAAGCAGCGCCTGCAAAAGCCGGTCATGATCGAGGAGGTTTTAGAGTATCGGGAGACTGTTAGCGGTAAGCCGATATCTTTGACCAGTACAACTCGTGTACCAAACGCGAATAGCACGGTGACGGCAACTGTTCGAGCGGGCAAGTTAAAGCTCCGTTACGGCAGTGGGAAGAAAACTTCACGCGCTAGTTATAAAATACCCAAGCATTTTATGCTAGTAGAGGGCTTGCGATTAAATTTATTAGCACTCTCTAAAACCAAAGCTGTCAGTGACGGGGGTGCTGTCGAGCGAGATTATGTAAGTTGGAATTTCTCGAAGAATCGCTTTGATAATATTCGAGTGATTTTACAGCCGGCATCACCGATGGATCGCAGTGCTACCCAAGGTTTACTGTGGGAGCTTAATCAATATGTTAAGCAAAATGATGATAGTTACCAGTTTAAATTTCGTTATTATACGGATGCCGAGTTCTACACCGTGCGAGTGGAATCAGAGTATTTAGATGAGCCCTTGGTGTCGATTGTGTCGGACGCCGCGAGCGCAAAAAAACGCTTTAAACCTTACGATCACCTAGCCTCTCAATTGATCGCTTCCCCTTTTCGTATTTCTTCCGTACAGCGCAAGAAGCATATTCGCTATACCTTAAAGCCGGGGTCAAATTTTAATCTAGATGTGCCGACAAGCTCATCTCAAAGTGTACGCTGGGATGGTCAAACCTTAATAATCGACGTGTGTGAAGATTGCGGTGAGGAGCCCGCTCCGGATCAAGAAGCCTTAGATCAGGCCTTAGCGGATAATCGCTGGTTACAAAGCCAAGAGCCTAAATTGAAGGCGGCGGCTAAACGGCTTTTAAAGAAAAATATGTCGGTGCACAAAAAGATGTCACGTCTAGAGCGCTTTGTTAAAAACCATATGACAGGTGAGGCTCAGTTTGTAGGTTACGCCAGCGCGCTGGAAGCGTATGAATCACGGATTGGCGATTGTACTGAGTTTGCCTTGCTGCTAGCGTCTTTGGGGCGCAGCGCAGGTATCCCAACACGGCTAGTTGCAGGTATTAGCTATTCTTCAGATCGCTTTCACGGCAAGCAAGATGTATTCGTGCCGCACGCTTGGGTGCAAGCTTGGGATGGTGTGCAATGGAGAGCTTACGATAGTGCGCTAGATAGCATTGATTCAGGCAATATTGTGTTTGGGGTCTACCACGGTGAGCAGGGGGAGTTTGGGCGTATCATGCAGCAAGTGCAGGGTATTGAGATTACGCACGTAGCGGGCGTGCGTAATAAAACATCTAATAGCAAGAGCAAGAACAAGAGTAATAAGAAAAAATAAAAAGGCTTACTCTTCTACTGTTGGCATTGCTTGGAGGTTTTGTTCACGCTGAAGCTGATCCGCTGGGATGGTTTCGTTGTTTACTGAGCTACCTTGAGCCGTTTTAACCGCGCCAACAACGGTCATAATTTCCATGTTGATATCGCCTTGAGCAAATGCAGCCATTGATGTAGTGGCAATTGCAGATGCAAGTAGTAAGGTGGTAGTGGCTCTAACAATTAGTGTAGTCATGCTGTGAACTCTCTTGATAGTTAAGTGCGTAGCTCGCTGTTCTGTAAATAAATACGAACACGCTGTGTCATAAATTTCGCACAGTATAATGAGAGAAAACGGTGTCTACAAGAATAAAAAAATAAAATTTTCTTCTATAAAGATTGCGTTAGCAACTTGTTAAAACCCTTTAAATATAGTGGTTGCGTGAGATTAAGCTTATATTAATATGTGGTTAAGAGTGGGGAGAGCCCTTGATGGAATATTAATATTACATTAAGGGCTTGTTAGTGATTGAATTGATTTTAGTATTAAATATCGGTTTTAAAGTTAGGTTTTAAAGAGAATGCCTGCTCTTTTTGAGTTGCCTATCCCCAGATCTTATTCCCAGCCTTCAATGCCTGACATGTCTGGTAGGGTATGCGCGATACCTTTATGGCAATCAATGCAAGTCTTCTCGCCAGAGCCCAGAGCAGTACTGTGCTGTTGGCTGGCGCGTGAGCTTTGGCGGGTGAAATCCATAAACTCAAAGTTATGGCAGTTACGACACTCCAGTGAATCATTGGCTTTAAGTCTTGCCCACTCATGCTTGGCGAGTCTTAAACGGTTGTTCTCGAATTTTTCTCGCGTATTAATCGTACCGAAGATCGTACCCCAGACCTCTTTTGAGGCTTGAATCTTACGGGCGATCTTATTCGTCCATTCATGAGGCACATGACAATCTGGGCAAGTCGCACGTACACCAGAGCGGTTGGTAAAATGCACGGTGCTTTGTAGCTCTTGGTAGACGTTATTCTCCATCTCATGACAACTGATACAAAAAGTTTCAGTGTTAGTGGCCTCTAGGGCGGTATTAAAACCACCCCAGAACATAATCCCTGCCATAAATCCGCCGAGTGTTAATGCGCCCAAACTATAATGTACCGAGGGCTTTCTAAAGATCCGCCAATAGCGTAATAAATACTTCGTCATGATGTTCTCCTAGTGAGCCTTGCGATCTTTTTTCAGCATTTCGTTCACGTCTTTAAAGTCATTTTTGACGAGTGCTTTTCGTTCTACTTGGGTAACATGGCATTGTTTGCAAAAATACCGGCGTGGCGAGACATCGGCCAAGAAATTCCCATCGCGATTCATAAAGTGGGTCACGCTAATCATTGGCGCTTGAGACTCTTCTACGCGGCTTCTTGAATGACAACTTAAGCATTTGTTTGCGTTTAAGTTGGTTTGGTAATTATCCGTTTTATGAGGAATGGTCGGTGGTTGCATGGGGTAGGATCGCGCGCGCTTAATATCCTTGTTAGACGGGTTTTGTAATGGCGCCGGTTTGGGGTTCTCTTTATTAAGTTCTGTGCCTTTACGTAAAGTGGCCACCTGCTCTTCTGTGTGAGCTTGCAGGCTGAGCAGTAAACTACCGGCGGCAATTAAAGCGAATAGGCTTAGGCGAGATAATTTGTTCATTATGACCTCCTTAGGCCTTTTCTATTTTGATGGCGCATTTTTTGTAATCGGTTTGCTTCGATATCGGGTCGGTAGCATCGAGGGTGACTTTGTTGATCAGCTGGCGCGCATCAAACCAAGGCACAAAGACTAGGCCTTGTGGCGGTTTATTACGTCCGCGGGTTTCAATCCGTGTAATGATCTCACCACGTCGTGAGGCAATGCGCACCTTGTCGCCACGGCGGAAGCCCTTTTCTTTGGCGTCTTTGGGATGCATAAAACACACGGCATCCGGAAAGGCTTTGTAAAGCTCAGGTACACGCTGAGTCATGGAGCCTGAATGCCAATGCTCCAGTACCCGACCGGTGGATAGCCAGAAGGGGTAGTCCTCGTCTGGAGATTCCGCTGGCGGCTCATAGGGGAGGGCAAAGATATTGGCTCTGCCATCGGGCTTACCGTAGAACTCAAAGCCCTTACCTTTTGTTACGTAGGGGTCGCTGCCTTCACGGAAACGCCATAGGGTCTCTTTGCCGTCAACAACTGGCCAGCGTAGTCCGCGCTCTTCGTGGTAGCGGTCAAAGTCCGCCAAGTCGTGTCCGTGACCACGGCCAAACTGGGCGTACTCTTCGAATAAACCTTTTTGAATATAAAAGCCGAACTCTTTGGCTTCGAAATTATTGTAGTCTTTGCTAGTTTGCTCAAGCGGAAATTTATCCACGTTGCCGTTCTTAAAGAGAACCTCGTAAAGGCTTAAATCTTTATACTCAGGTTTTTTAGCAATTAACTCTGCAGGCCATACTTCACTGATTTTAAAGCGCTTAGAGAATTCGACCAGTTGCCATAAATCCGATTTTGCTTCTCCGGGTGCGTCGACGAGTTGATGCCAAAATTGAGTGCGTCGCTCAGCGTTGCCGTAGGCGCCTTCTTTTTCTACCCACATCGCGGTTGGCAGGATTAAATCCGCCGCTTGTGCGGTGACGGTTGGGTAGGCGTCGGATACGACAATAAAGTTATCTGGGTTACGATATCCGGGCAAAGCCTCTTCGTTAATATTGGCGGCCGCTTGAATGTTGTTATTACACTGCACCCAATAGGCGTTGATCTCGCCGTCTTTTAATTTACGGTTCTGTAAAACCGCATGCGCGCCGACTTTGGGGTTAACGGTACCTTCTGGGAGCTTCCAAATTTTTTCAGCGTAAGCGCGGTGTTTTGGATTTTTAACGACCATATCCGCAGGTAGGCGGTGGGAGAATGTTCCGACTTCACGCGCAGTACCGCAGGCAGACGGTTGGCCGGTCAGGCTAAATGGGCTGTTGCCGGGTTCAGATATTTTCCCAGTCAATAAGTGGATGTTATAAATTAAATTATTCATCCATACGCCGCGAGTATGCTGATTAACGCCCATGGTCCAAAGTGACATCACTTTGATTTTGGGGTCAGCGTATATTTTGGCTAATTTAATTAATTTGTCTTCGCTAACGCCGCTGATTTCGCTGGCTTTTTTAACATCGTATTCACTGACGAATTTGGCGTATTCTTCAAAACTAATCGGTTTTGAACCACCGACGTTATCGGAATTTTTAGCTTTTTGTTCAAGCGGATGCTCTGGACGTAAGCCATAACCAATGTCGGCATTACCCTTGCGGAAGTTGGTGTGCTTATTAACAAATTCAGTGTTAACGGCATTGTTTTGAATAATGTAGTTAGCAATAAAATTACCGATAGCAAGATCCGACTGGGGGGTAAATATAATCGGTAAATCGGCTAATTCAAAGCTGCGGTGCTCGTAGGTAGATAAAACGCAGACTTGGGTCTCTGGCGCGCTCAAGCGACGATCGGTGAGGCGCGTCCATAATATCGGGTGCATCTCGGCCATGTTCGAGCCCCAAAGTACAAAGGCGTCGGCATGTTCAAAGTCATCGTAACAACCCATTGGCTCATCAATGCCGAAGGTGCGCATAAATCCGCCCACGGCACTTGCCATGCAGTGTCGGGCGTTAGGGTCTATGTTGTTGGTGCGGAACCCGGCTTTCATTAATTTAACGGCCGCGTAACCTTCCCAAACCGTCCATTGGCCTGAGCCGAACATGCCCACGCCATCGGGGCCTTTTTCTTTGAGGGTCTTTTTGAATTTTTCAGCCATTACATCAAAGGCGGTATCCCAGCTGACGGAAGTGAAGTCGCCTTCTTTATCGTAAACGCCATTTTTCATTCTGAGCAATGGCGTTGTTAAGCGGTCGTTGCCGTACATTATTTTCGATAAAAAATAGCCTTTAACGCAGTTTAAACCACGATTAACCTGGGATTTTATATCACCGTGGGTGGCTACGACGCGGCCTTCTTTGGTGGCAACGTTGACGCTACAACCGGTACCACAAAATCGACAGGGCGCTTTTGACCAAGTAAGCGAAGTCTCATCAGTGGCGGTAATTAAATTCGCACTTGCTGCGGGGAGGCTCAAGCCTCCGGCGGTGGCAGCGATGCTGGCCGCTTGGGCCTTGATAAATTGTCGACGAGAAAGACTCATTTTATGTCCTCTTTGAGTGATTGGTCGGATTCGACGTGGTGGTACACCATGTTGACGTTGATGACGCCGTCGATCGTTTTGAGAGCCTCCAACTGCTCGCTCATGGCTCGGCTGCTTGGGGCTTCTATCACGACAATGATTTTGGCTAGGGGGATATCGGTAACCGCGACTTCAAGGTATTCCATCCGATCAATGGTGGCGGCAATCTCGGCGATAAGCGGCGGCGGTGCCTGTACGATTACGCTGCTTATGTGCGTTTCTTTAAGGCCTTTGATGTTGTGAGTCTGGTTTTGGGTGTGGTTATAAAATTGCATGCGGTACTGCTCTGGGCTGAATATTTTGAATGTGTCGTATTGCGAATTATGAGGCTGGAGGGCCAAGCAATAATTGCGATACCCATATAAGTAAGCCATACCCACCGACCAGCACGACCGAAAGCAGCGGGAAAAATACGACAGTGAGAAATAAAAAAAGTCGAGTTTCTTGTTTTTGTGTTTGTTCTTCTTTAGAAGCCACAGCACCCTCCTGATCAAGGTAAGTTTTAACCCTATTGGAAAGCTTATTAAAGAGCTTATTGGGTGCCCTGATCTTGAGATAGATCAACTTTTTGTTTGTATGTGCGGTGTGAATGATAAAAGAGGGGGAAGGTGATAGGGGTAAAACCCTAGTTTAAACAGGGGAGTAGAGGTGGGGTTGTTTATTATTTAAATAACGATTATTCAAACAACGATAGCCGCCCCAAAGTGTAGTGGGGCGGTTTGATATTGAGCTATGCCTTGTGCTTAAAAATTAAAACAAAACCCGGCAACGAACCGTACCCGGAACAGCTTTTAATTGCTGCAGGGCAAGCTCACTGTATTTCGAGGTCACATCCATAACCACATAGCCGATTTCCTCACTGGTCTGTAAATACTGTGAAGAAATGTTGATATTGTTATCAGAAAAAATACGGTTGATCTCGGTGAGCACACCCGGTCTGTTTTTGTGCACATGCAGCAAGCGGTGTACTTCTTTGTGCGTAGGCAGGGAGACCTCGGGGAAGTTGACTGATGACAAGGTTGTGCCGTTGTCTGAGTAGCGAATTAGTTTTTCAGCCACTTCTACACCAATGTTCTCTTGTGCTTCTACCGTGGAGCCGCCAACGTGTGGGCTAAGAATGACTTGGTCAAAGGCGCGTAGTGGGCTGATGAACTCATCGGCGTTACTTTTTGGTTCGACCGGGAAGACATCAATTGCAGCACCCGCTATATGCTTGCTTTCAAGGGCTTTAGTGAGTGCGTCGATATCGATTACGGTACCGCGAGAAGCGTTGATCAGTATCGAGCCCGGCTTCATGTTGTTTAATTCTGTTTCGCCAATCATGTTTTTAGTGTCGGGCGTTTCAGGCACATGCAAACTGACGATATCGGATTTGCCTAGCAGCTCATTCAAAGTTTTGCATTGAATGGCGTTACCTAGTGTGAGCTTGGTGATCACGTCGTAAAACATGACCTTCATGCCTAGGCTCTCGGCTAACACACTGATTTGCGAACCAATAGAGCCGTAACCAATGAGGCCAAGTGTTTTGCCTCGGATCTCGTAAGAGCCAAGGGCTGATTTTTTCCATTCCCCGCGATGACATCCGGCATTTTTCTCAGGAATGCCACGCAATAATAGGATGGCCTCAGCAATGACCAACTCGGCAACGCTTCGTGTGTTTGAGTAGGGCGCGTTAAATACCGCGATACCAAGCTTTTCAGCGGCTTTGAGGTCTACTTGGTTGGTGCCGATGCAGAAGCAACCGACAGCAATGAGCTTGGAGGCGCATTCGAGGACTTCTTGTGTGAGCTGAGTGCGCGAACGGATACCGACAAAGTGCGCGTCTTTGATCTGTGCTTTCAGCTCGTCATCGGGCAATGCCGAGCTGACATATTCTATATTGGTGTAACCCGCTTGGCGCAGGCTTTCGACAGAGGATTGGTGCAGGCCTTCCAGCAATAGAAATTTGATTTTACTTTTATCAAGTGAGGTTTTGCCTATGTTCATTAATATCTCCACGCTATCGGCGTCTCAAGGGACTAAGGAGTGCCACTCCAAAGCGGCGCATTATAACCTCGATAGCGGGGATTATCAGCTAGAAGCTGCTTATCGATTCACTTGAGCCTTAATCGTTATACTTTTAACCCCGTCTTCGGTAGCGAGCAGCACGATATCAGCCGGGCGCAGGGCAAAAATACCGTTAGTGATAACGCCGGTAATTTGGTTGATACGCACCTCCATTGTTGGGGCGTCGTTAATGGTAAGGCCGTGAATGTCAAGGATTTCACCGCCATTGTCGGTAATCACGCCCTCGCGGTATTCGGCGGTAACGCCAAGCTGTGCGAGCTCGTTTATCACGTGATTTCTAGCGATTGGTACGATTTCAACGGGGAGGGGGAATTTGCCTAAAATCTCGACCCATTTACTTTCGTCGGCGATGCAAACAAACTCATCCGAGACAGCAGCGACGATTTTCTCGCGAGTTAAGGCCGCGCCTCCGCCTTTTATCATCTGCAAGCGGCTGTTAATCTCGTCGGCGCCATCGACGTAAAAGCGCAAGCGTGGCACATCACTAAGGGAGAATACTTTAATTCCGTGGCTTTCGAGCAGCTTAGAGGATTGTTCTGAACTGGATATAGTGCCACGGAATTTATCTTTATACGGGGCTAGCAAATCAATAAAGAAATTGGCGGTTGTACCTGTGCCAATACCGAGCACGTCGTCAGGGGCGAGCTTGGGGATGACCAAGTCAATGGCGGCCTGAGCCACTTGTTTTTTTAGTTCGTCTTGCAGCATGATAAATCCACTGTTTAAGTCTTAGGCTGTGTATGTTTTGCCCAGTATTTAAGTAAGGTCTCGCTCTGGTTTTGTATTCTAGCAAGTTAAGGAGATTCTTCGCCATTAAATGCGCGTTTAGGCCGTCTGACTTGCACATATATTGGCGTAAACGCGTGCTATAATGCCCGTTTTCCTTGATGACGAAGCGGACGATATTAAACGATCATGCCATACAATTACCTCAAACGTATCCTCGATGCCCGTATATACGACCTGGCTGTTGAAACCCCTTTAGATGAAGTCCCGCTTATTTCTGATCGCCTAAATAATAAAGTCTTACTTAAACGTGAAGACTTGCAACCGGTGTTTTCTTTTAAAGTCCGCGGTGCGTATAACAAGTTGCTGAAACTAAGCGATGAGCAAAAAGCCAAAGGCGTGATTGCAGCGTCCGCAGGTAATCACGCGCAAGGGCTGGCCTTGGCAGCTATGCATATGGGGATTGATGCGACCATTGTTATGCCACGCACAACGCCAAGTATTAAAGTTGATGCCGTTCGTCGCCGTGGCGCTAAAGTCGTGCTTGAGGGGGACGCTTATGATGATGCCTCCAAATTAGCGAAAGCGATGGTCGAGCGTGACGGTATGGCCTAC
>NVXL01000011.1 GCA_002746115.1 Alteromonadaceae bacterium | reverse complement strand
AAGTGTCACGGCTTCTAAACAGCCATTGGTGATGATGATTTGTTCCGGCAAAAAATGACATTCGCGCTCAGCAAGTCGCTCGCATAATGCATGGCGTAAGCTGGGGTCACCTTGTGCATGGCCGTAGCTATAAGCCGATTCTGGCTTGCGTCTGGCGGTGCGAATTAAACTGCGCTGCAAGGCTTGAACGGGTAAAAACTGCGGGCTTAGGAATCCTCCACCAAAGGGCAGTAGTTCTTTTCGCATCACGTTCTGGTGCACATTTAATATAATGTCGCTGGTGTCTTGCTCGACTAATACCGCTTGGTCGTGGTCGCTGGCAATGGCTTGGTTATGTAGCGCGCTAATACCGGCGGCGCGTACGAAATAGCCGGATTTTGGGCGGGCGTGAATCAGGCCTTGTTGCTCAAGCCATTGGTAGGTTTTGTTGGCGGTACTCAGGCTGATGGAATGATGCTCGGCAAAGCGCCGTAAGGACGAGAGCGCCTCGCCAGCGGGGAGTTCTCCGACGTGAATTTTGTGGGCAATCTGCTGGGCGAGCTGCTGGTATTTAAAGGCCATCGATTATCTACCTTGGAAATCTGTACTGCTTTTATTTCAGATTATTGTATCTGTTTTGCTTTTGCTCCGCTCGTTATTCTTCCCTTAAATCAAATACACAACACAACACAACGCGAAGCGTAAAAAAGAGGACGATAATGTTTAAGCGAGAGGGTTTAGTGGCGTTTAATCTGGCCGCCGAGAGGGCCGTTCAGGCGCGTAAAACATCAATACAAGCTACAAGCCCTGTATCGGGAGTATCGGGAGTATCGGGAGTGCCGTGGGGGTTGGCGGCTATTGCCTTGTTTAGCATGACTTTGCCGGTAACTCGCAGCATTGGCAGTGACTTTCATCCGGTGTTTATCGCCATGGCTCGCTGTGTGATCGCAGGTTTAGTTGCGTTGATATTGCTAGGGGTTTACCAAGTGCCTTTTCCAAAACGCGCGCAGTGGCGCAAGTTGCTGATTACCTGCTCAGGCGTAGTGTTTGGTTTCCCGATTTTTTCCGCCATTGCAATGATGGAGGTGCCAGCCTCGCACGGCGGGGTGGTGGCCGGATTGATGCCACTGGGCACCTCCCTTGTTGCTTTGATGATTACCGGCGAGCGCGTTGGGCCAAGATTTTGGCTGTGTGCGCTCAGTGCGGCGCTAATCGTTGTGCTTTACTCGGTTTTCAAAGCCGAGGGCGCGCTCAGTCATGGCGATTGGGCTTTGTTTGCATGTTTGCCCTTTGCAGCAGTTGGTTATGCTTATGGCGGTCAATTAGCGAAGGAGATGCCGGGCTGGCAGGTCATTTGCTGGGTATTGGTAATTGCTTTACCTTTTACCACGCCACTGTCTTGGTTGTTTATGCCGGAATCTTTAGCTGCGGTTAAAACCTCGGGGTGGGTAGGCCTGGTGTACCTTGCTTTGTTCAGTCAGTTGTTTGGGTTTTTCTTTTGGAACAAAGGTTTAGCCCTCGGCGGAATCGCTAAAATAAGCCAATTACAGCTGTTGCAACCTTTCGGAACGGTGTTGGCTGCCCACGTGTTATTAGCGGAGGGTTTAGACCCTACGATGTTTTTAGTTTGCGCCGCGGTGGTAATTTTGGTGTTTTTTAACCGCTAGAGGCATGTGAATATAATCGATTTAATCCCCGAGAGGTATTGCCAATTCCGCCGAAAGGGTTTCCAGCAGTTCTAGGGCGGTATCGAAGTCGTAGCCTTCTACGGCTTTGGCTATTGTTCCGATCGTATGTTTTACGGATTTTCCGATATTTTTTTCAAGCATAGCGTTAATCGCTTCAACGGCATTTGTATCGTCTTCTTTAAGCAAGCCATGCAGGTGGATAAGGTCAGCTTGTAATACTTCAGGGCTTATTTCAGCCGTCTGAACAGGTTGATTCTCTTCTGAGGAGGAAATTATTGATATCCCCTGTAACGCACGCTCTAGCACGACAATAGTTTCATCCACTAGTGACTTAATATTTTCTAAATTTATATCTACACCTATTTTACAGGCGGATTCTAGCTTTTCTGCGCAATCCTGAACCAGGTTCGCGCCAATATTTCCTGAGGCGCCCCTTAATGTATGGGCGATCAAATTGACTTGCTTCCAATTCTCTTGAGTGAATGCTTGAATTATCTCGTTTTTGAATTCAGATTGCCCAGTCTGAAATTTCAATAACAGTCTTCGATATAATTTTACGTTGCCTTGGCTTATAGACAAGCCAGCTTTTGTATCGATGCCCGGCAGGTCTGGAAATGATTCTGCATCCTCCGACGAGGAGGGCTGTGGTGAGGGGAGGGGTGATTTGTTGTCGTTTTTTACTGAAGGGCTTATCCATTTGGCCATAGTGACAAACATGTCTCGGACATTAATGGGTTTACCTATTTGAGCATTCATCCCGGCGCTCAGGGATTTCTCCAAGTCACCAGACATAACGTTTGCGGTCATTGCAATAACCGGAAGATCTTTGAATTTCGATTGTTTTCGAATTTCTCGGCATGCCGTATATCCGTCCATAATGGGCATTTGCACATCCATAAGCACACCATCGAATATTTCGCCGCTTGCCAGCACGTCGAGTGCTAGTTTTCCGTTTTCGGCAGTTTGTGCAGAAATATTTGCTGTTGCTAGCAGAGCAAGCGCCAGTTCTCGGTTCACGTCATTATCTTCAACCAAAAGCAGGTGAGCACCGTATAGTTTTTGTAGCGCTTCTTGATGATCGCCACCGTGCGCTATGACGGGGCGAGCTGAAATGATATTGCGCCCCAATGCCTCCCCGATTGCGTCTAGTAAGCTCCAGGAGGTGACCGGTTTAGAAAGGATGGAGTGAATTGAAACCCCTTTATTGCTGACCTCCCGTAAGGCATCATCCCGGCCGAAGGCGGTCACCATAATGACAGCCGGTGTAACTTTATTCGGTTTTATTTGAATTTGTCGGATACATTCAACCCCATTCATGTCGGGCATTTTCCAATCGATAAGCACTATGTCGTAGGGAATATTATTGTGAATACTGTCGTCTATTCGTTTAATGGCCTGCGAGCCATTACTGATTACGTCTACCTCCATCCCTAAGCTAAGGGTCATATCTGAAAGAACCTCTCTAGCCGTTGCGTTGTCGTCTACCAAAAGAACCTTGAGGCCCTCTATCGACTTTTTATCGATAAATTGGCGAGGTAGAGGGTTTTGTTGAACCTGCATTATAACGGTAAATGTGAAGAGGCTACCCTTCCCCAACTCGCTAGAGGCCGAAATGTTGCCGCCCATCATTTCAATCAAACGTTTGGAAATGGTTAAGCCTAAACCGGTGCCGCCATATTTGCGAGATGTGGAGTTATCTGCTTGAAAAAAAGATTGAAAGAGTTTGCTCTGCTGTTCCGGGCTCATTCCAATACCGGTGTCACGAATCTTAAAAACAAGGTGGGCGCGGCCATCGGCGACTGTCTCTAATTGCGTAGAAACCACGACTTCACCAAACTTTGTAAATTTTACAGCGTTGTTGCTCAGGTTTGTTAAAATTTGACCGAGACGTAAGGCATCACCAATCAGCGCCATGGGAACGTCGGGCGCCGTATCAAATAGCAACTCTATGCCTTTCTCTTCTGCATTAAGTCCAACTAAGTTGGCGAGGTTTTCCATGACATCTTCCAGATGGAAGGGCTCGTGCTCCATATCTAGTTTACCGGCTTCAATCTTTGAAAAATCAAGAATGTCATTAATAATGCCTAGCAGTGATTCGGCAGAGCGATGCACCTTGTTGACATAGTTATGTTGCTTGTTGGTAAGTTCTGTTTGCAGGGTCAAGTATGACATGCCAATAATGGCATTCATTGGGGTGCGAATCTCATGGCTCATATTAGCCAGAAAATCCGATTTTGCTTGAGCGGAATCTTCGGCGAGAATTTTTTCGTCTTGTAGCTGAATAATTCTTTTCCGTTCAATCATGCTATCACGAAAAATTATCGCCGACTGCAGGATGTCACCGACTTCATCATCGCGATTGATGTCTGGAATTTTAACGTCGACATTGCCGGAGGCTAAGTCTTTAATCGTTGCGGCCATGATTTTAATAGGGCGAGATACATAGGCAACAACATATAAAGTAACAAGTGCACCTAAAACTAGCGCCAGTAGAGCAATACTTGAGGTAAACCAAATTGCCTTACGGAATTCATCAGCTACCAGTACCCCTATCCGATCCTGTTCCTTCTTAACCTCTAATTTAAGCTGTTCGATTTCGCCCGCAACGCGCGGGCCAGTTGTATCCAGTTTGGTGTAAATAATTTCATTGCGCGCTACAATTGACAAAAATACGCTGTTAAAAGCTTGACGGTAGACCGCCTGTTTAACCTTTACTTCGGCAGCAAAACTTAGTCTTTTGGGGTTTTCCAAACGCTGCATTAATTGATCAATGTTTCCATCAAGTGCTGTAAATTCGGTGATGGCACGAGCATAGGCGGCATGGTCATTGGTGACTAAAAATTTGGCTACGTAAACACGAGCAAGCAGTAAGCTACGCAAGCTTATGCCAGCCCAGTATGATGCTTCTGTATCGTCATCATGGAATGCACTGTCCATGATTTTTGTCAGGCCTCGTTCCATTTGCGGACCAATTAAATTAAGTACATTATTCACCAACTCTTCACGTATTTTCTGTTTCCCGACGACTTCTGAAAAATTGCCAATGTAGTCCGTCAGCGCCTTGTCCATTCGTTCCATAGCCTCGGTATATTCAGGGCGCAGGCTTGATTCTCGAGCGTCAGTAATAAATCTCAAGGTTGCATGAGCACGCCTGCTAACACCGAGGATGCTCTCTTCGCTGGGATCCATAATAAAGTTTTTTGCGAATAGCCGGGTCATTAACATGTTGGCTTGAATGCGACCGTCTACATTGGTTTCGTGTGCGAGTTGTTGATAGTTTGTGAAGATGTCTTCAATATCGGATGTCGATTTTAAGCTAACTATTGCCAAGCCGAGAGTCATCGAGGTGACAAGCCCAAGGGCGAGTATAGTTTTACTTGCAATCGTTAATTGTATAAATTTCATCATAAATACTCTTTCTCGACATTATTAACAGCAGAGATTCTCTCGATTAATCGTGTGGTGTGATTGAGGGGATTCACCTAAGCGTGCTTGAAGAGTATTAAGCTCTTTATATTTCTTGTCCTATGTGGACACTTTTTTCTTCATACATTTCTTTAATGTCGAGAATTTCTGGCATTGCTTCCCGGAATAGCGGAACTAAGCTGGGATCAAAATGTTTACCTGAATTTTCTTCAATGTATTGGATAGCGTCTTCAACAGGCCATGCTTTTTTATAGGGGCGCTGAGAGGTCAGTGCATCAAAGACGTCGGCAATTGCAACAACTCGTCCTGTTAAAGGTATGTCTTCGCCTTGTAATTGATTTGGATAGCCACTGCCATCCCATTTTTCATGGTGGGTGAGGGCAATTTCCTTGGACATCTGTAAAATCTTAGAGCAATGCTCTCCAATAATGTCCGCACCAATTTCCGGGTGCTGCTTCATTATTTTCCACTCATTTTCATCTAGCTTCGCGGGCTTGAGTAAAATTCTATCGGGAATACCAATTTTGCCAATGTCGTGCATGGGTGAAGCATGAAATACAAGATCAGACCACTGCTTATCAGGGCTTAGGGCTTCAGCAATTAGCCGCGCGTAGTGACTCATTCGAATAACGTGCAAGCCGGTTTCATTGTCTTTGAATTCAGCCGCTCGTCCTAGGCGACGAATAATCTCTAATTGGGTTTCCGTTAATTCTTTTGTTCGCAATTCAACTTTTTGTTCCAACTCCCGGTTTTGATCGCATAATGCTAGTTGAGTTCTCACTCGGGTTTTAACGATAGGGGGGCTAATGGGCTTCGAAATGTAGTCTGCAGCGCCTAACTCCAGTCCTTTTTGCTCATCTTCTGCTGTAGTCTTGGCGGAAATAAATATGATTGGGATTTTTCTGGTTATCGGAGAACTCTTCAATACTTTACATACATCAAAACCACTCATCCCCCCCGGCATCATTATATCCAAGAGGACTATGTCTGGCTGTGGATGTTTGTTTGCCATTCTTATCGCTTTTTCACCATTAAGTGCGGCTTTAACTCGGTAAGTGGGGCGCAATGCAGCATTGAGTATATCGATATTTTCCGGAGAGTCATCTACCACAAGCACGGTTTTCTTTTCTCTATCAATATCACTCATACCTTCCCCCTAAAAAGACTTAACTTATAGATTTTAATAACTTAATAGAGAAAACAGCTGTGTTTTTTTCTACTGTTTAAAGTTCAATTTACCCTTGTTGTATCAGGGTTATAATTTTAGCCTAATAGGTTCCAAGACCTGTGCCACTGTAACTGTATAAATCGGTCTTAATAGCTCGGATATTAGAAAAACATTGTCGGGGCTGTCGGCGGTAACAAGAATCTCACGAATATCATTATAAATAGTGCGGTTAAATAGGACCCTCAAGGTATTATTTCTATGCATTTAGAATAGTAGTAGGTTAAACATTAATCAATCTAGGTTGTTTAAGTGTTTGAAAAAACTTTTGGGGAAGGGGGGGGGAGCGTCCATTCAAACATGGAGCACCAATAGAATAACGCTGTGAAGTAAAGAACCTACTTCAATACCTTATGCCTCTGGCGTTAGAATCTGACGCTTTACCCTACGATGTTTTTAGTTTGTGTCGCGGTGGTGATCTTGGTGTTTTTGAATCGCTAAGGGAGTCAAGGCTCAAACCACCTAAAACGGATAACTATAAACGAGCTAAACTATGACAGGGGATTCATATTCGAGCAACACTATTACGCCCGGGGTTAACGGATGAAAGTACTGATCATAGAAGACAATAGTGACCATTTCTTCTTGATAGAGGATGCCTTAAGTCAGGCGCCTTTCGATAATTTAAGCGTGCATCATGAAAAGCGCTTGGAGCCTGGGCTCGAAGCGCTTTACCGCGAACGTTTCGACGTGTGCTTATGCGACCTTCAGTTACCTGACGCACCTATTAATATTACTGTTGAGAGGCTTAAATGTCTCAATACAGAGACGCCTATTATTGTCTTAACCTCATTGAACAGTACGGATATAGCCAAAGACCTGCTGCAAGAGGGAATTCAGGATTACTTGCCAAAGGACGAGCTCTCTCCGACGCTGCTACACCGCATGTCCATGTATGCCATCGAGCGGAAAAATCAGCAGCTCCTGCTTGAAAAGGAAAACGCTGATATGCAGACCTTTTGTGCCAGCCTTTCGCATGACTTTAAGGGGCATCTCCGCAGAATCACTACGGTTATTAAATGGATACAAGAAGCCGTCGGCAAGCGAATTGATCTTAGTACTGAAGAGCTGGAGTGGTTTCACTATATTGACCAGAGTACGACTGGGATACGTGAGTTAGTGGATAGCCTAGGGCATTTTTTATCGAGTGATTACGTCAATATTGAAAGTGAGCGGGTGGCCTTGTCTACGCTATTTTTGCAACTAAAACATAGTGTTATGGAGATAAGCGATAAAGACATTGAGATAAATATTCAATCGGGATTGCCTTTTATTGAAGGTAATGTCTCACAGCTGACAATTATGTTCCATAATTTGATAGTGAACGCGGTTAAGTACAACGAGAGCATTCCCCGCATAGATATCACGTATGAGATTGACAAACCGCAGAAGTACTGCAAGATTAAAATTAGCGATAACGGTATTGGTATCGACGAAAAACACTTTGACTCGATATTTCGTCCATTTGAGCGGCTACATGGGCCGGACAAATATAGTGGCTCAGGTTTAGGCCTAAGTATTGTTAAACGTATTGTGGAGCAACATCATGGCAAAATATCCGTTGAATCTGCACCGAAGCAGGGGAGTATATTTGTGATAAGTCTTCCGTTAGCCACCTCAAAGGCTAACAAAAATTATGCTTAGAGCTCATAACGAGTGAGTAGCGTTAAGCACCTAGATGTGCTTGTCATTGATGATTCCGTGATTGATCGTCAGATGATCCGGCGAGCGGTCGCGTCGATCCCTGATATCGTAGTGGTGGAAGCCAGCAGCTGTGCCGATGCAAGGCGAATTGCCTCGGAGATGCGGCTCGATGTGCTTTTGGTGGATTGTAATTTGCCCGACGGTAGCGGCCTGGCTTTGATTCGGTCTTTAAAGCAAAGCCAGCCTGAAGCGGCGATTGTGATGATCAGCAGTCATTGTGAGGATTCTTTGGTCGGCCAAGCCCTTGATGCTGGCGCGCACGATTTCTTATTAAAAGATGAGGTGACCTCGACGCGCTTAGGCCGCGCAATTCGACAGGCACAGCACCGCTATAACATTGAATTGCAGCTTAAAAAACGCACGGAAGTGATCAAGCGTATGGCGCGTGAGGACTCTTTAACCGGTCTTGCAAATCGTTATACCTTCGAGAAAATTTTGCAAAGTAGTTACGCTCGCGCTATTCGTGAAAACAAACGGCTAGCGGTGCTATTTATTGACCTGGATGACTTTAAAACCATTAACGACAGCCTCGGTCATCACGTTGGCGACTTCTTGTTAAAAGAAGTCGGTAAACGCTTTAAAACTGCGGTTCGCGAGAGCGATATGCTGGCACGCCTAGGCGGTGATGAGTTTGTGGTATTAGCCACGGACATGGAGCACGACGACGAGGCGGCACACGTTGCCAAGCGGATTCTTGACGTACTCATCGAGCCGATATTACTGTACAAAAAACCGGTGACGATATCATCTAGTATTGGTATTTCCGTACTCGACGAAAGTCATTGTCGCAGTGTTGAGGCGATGATGCGCTGCGCCGATATTGCGATGTATCGGGCGAAAAAGAATGGGCGCAATCAATACTGCTTTTATTCTGAAGCCTTACATAACGAAGTGGCTCGAAAGGCACAGCTGGAGCGTGATTTACGTGACCCCACGCTGTTCGATCACTTGCGCGTTTACTATCAACCCTTGATGGACGCTAAAACTCAAACCGTAGTCGGCGTCGAGGCGCTTATCCGCTGGGAGCACCCGCTACGGGGCTTACTCGCGCCTTTTGCCTTTATCGACCATGCCGAGACCATCGGAATGATGCCGGTGATTGGTTATTGGGTACTCAAAACGGCCGTTGCGCAATTACACGACTGGCAGGTACGTTATGGTATCGCCGGAGCACCGAAAAAAGTATCGGTTAACTTATCCGCCACCCAATTACATTGCCCAGAGTTATTAAGCACGATAAAAAACACACTAGAGGAATGCGATTTACCACCTGAATGCCTAGAATTGGAAATTACTGAACATGCTTTAATCGACGACCCTGAAGCTTTGTCGAGTACCTTGGAAGCTATTGTCAATCATCAGGTCAGTTTGTCATTAGATGACTTTGGTACGGGTTTCTCGTCGATGCAGCATATTCATTTATTTCCGATTCAGGTTTTAAAAATTGATAAAAGTTTTCTGGCAACACAGGGCGATGAGGGGGCTCAGGATCGCTTGCTGTTAGCAATGATTCAGTTTGCAAGAACGCTAGAGTTGACAGTCGTAGCTGAGGGTGTGGAAACTAAAGAGCACGTGGCGTTCTGCGTCGAGAACGGTTGTGATTTACTCCAGGGTTATTATTATGCCCAGCCTTTATCCGCCGGAGATTTTGAAGCGCAGTTTTTAGATGCGCCTTCGGATTAGTGTTTACTGATACGTTACTTGAATGTCACTGAGAATGTCACTGAAGGGCTGAATTGGACGAGCCCTTAAATAAAACCGTGTCAACATGCTGTAATAGCTGGTTTAACTCGCTGGTAAGTGAGGCCGCTAGGTTGTTCGCGTTAAGATAGAAAATAGCACGCTGACCCTTGAAGTTGATTATTGGGCTTATCTGCTCAAATTTAATATTGATATTTGCCAAGTTTCTTGCCAATAAAGGCTCCATTAATGCAAAGCAGTGCGGCACCTTATTTTGTAGCACTATGCTGGCCGCACTTAAATAAAGCCCCGTAGTTACGAGGGGGAAGCGGCGTAATTCATTCGCGGAGTTAGTTACGGGTTTAGTCTCGAAACTAATGGCTTCATTAATGGCGCCGGTAGCGGCACCACAAAATTTATCACTAAAACGGCGACGAAAATTGGAGGTCACAGCCAGTCGTGAAATCTCACAAATACTATCGCGAGGGAAATCTTCGGGGTGGGCTTTGCCCGGCAAAATATGTTTTAGGAAGTGCTTTTCAAGGGGTAATTTCCGTTTGCTTGACGGGGAGTGAACGACACGAACGGTACCTGCGTACACCTGAGTCGGCTTATGCATCACTAAGGCGTGGTAAGCATGATTATCATATTCGTCACTTTCCAGAGGCTCCTGCTTAATATCCAAAATACCAAGCTCGTTACAATACACTTGGTGTCGGATGCAAAAACAAGCATTACGCTGTAACGGGGTTTGTGCTAAATGCGGGCTTAAAAATTCGTCGAAGTGCTTGGCGATTTTATTGCAGCGATACCCCAAGGTTAGTCGAGCAAGCTGAGAAATGATCGGATCAAACAGCGAATGTTTTCCGGTAGTTTTCCGCCACGAATGCATAAAACAGCCCCCAGATAGAAAAGGCACAAGTTGATTTAACCGTACCTACATAAAGCGTAGCTAGGTTTACCAGCCTTGTTAGTATTTTAGCTTCTGGTTAGGGGGTAAAGTTACATCATTCCAAACTAAGCTAATCTATCGGCTCACGGCATTCATATATAATCGTCCACGGCGCGTATAGGGGGATGCCATAGGGAGAGCCTATGCCGGTGAAGGCATTGAAAATACTCTTTTCAATGGTGATACTGTCCCACTGTTTATCATCACATTGATAACTAATATCCATTGGTTCACTCAATTCGATTAAGCCTCCGATCGCCAAATGGTGCCAGTGTTCCCGGATGACAGTTTCTTCCATCTTAGGCCCGTTAACGAATTCCATGGTGCTGCAAGCGCTCAAGCCAAGTCCCATTGCTGCGGCTAAAAGTCTGATCCCCCAAGGCGTGTTAATAGTCATTGATTTCCATCCTTTTTACACCAAATACGTGCAGTGCGTGGCGCGTAAATCCCGACAGTGATGAGCGAAAAAAATGTATCAGAGAGGGTATGAAGAGCTTGAATTTGAGCCATTTTTTTATCTTGGCATACCTCACGAACATTCACAGCATGCCGACCTCGAAAGCCCCAAAACCAATAGGTATAACGCTGCTCAAAGTTTGGTGGATCAATAGATTTGGCCTGGCCATCTGTGCGCACACTAACGGAAGAGCAAGCACTTAAGCCCAGTATTAAGAGGAGTAGCAGCAACTGCTTCATAAAATATTCCTTTACGATCTTTTATTCGGAAAATGTAATGTGAATAAGGCCCCGCCTAATTGCGAGCGAGACGCATGTATTTGCCCTTGATATTGCGCCACTATATCCGCCACGACAGCCAAGCCGATACCTTGACCGGGGTCCCGGCTATCGAGTCTTGCGCCGCGTTTAAATATTTCATTGCACGCATCATCTGCAATGCCAGCGCCGTCGTCTGCTATCAAAATTTCGAGTCGCTGTTTATGCGCTCGAACGGTAATATTTACCTGTGTTTGGGCGTGTTTGTGCGCATTATCTAGTAAGTTGCCAAGCAACTCCATCAGTTCGTTTTCGTCACCACTAAAAAAAAGCTCTGGATCTACCTTTGCATCGACACTCAGTTGCTTATGCTTATAAATTTTTTGCATTGCCTCTAACACCATACTTAAAACGTGACTAATCTCAGTTCCGTTCCGGACTAAAGTATGCTGACTAATAACGGCGCGACGTAATTGATATTCAATATTGTCGTCGACTCGTGCAATCGCACTTTGTAGAACGCTATTCTCACGGTAATTCGAAAGCTCGGTTCGAATAATCGTCATCGGTGTCTTTAAACTATGAGCAAGATCCGCCATCGCGGCACGATAGCGTTCGCGCTGCTGAGACTCTTTTTCAATCAGGGCGTTTAGGTTTGCGGTGACGCCACGAAGCTCTTGCGGGTAAGTCGCGACTAATCGTGCCTGCTGACCGTTTTCAAGTGCGGCAATCTCGTGCTCCAAGGTGGTAATGGGGCGAAAGGCCAAGCGTAGCACCAGCATTAAACTGGCTATCACCACAAGGATGATGCTGGTGAATACGCCTGCGAGGCGGAGCCGTGTTCGGTTGAGCTGATCATCGAGCTGGAGGCGATTCTCTGCCACGACAAAATCATAGGATCGACGCGTTTTGCCATCATCCCAAGCCACTTTGTACGCGACGACTAAAAAGCGTGCAGGTGATTGTTTTTGGTCTGCGCCCTCTGTTTGTGTGTGGACTAATTCACTGAAGTGCCATTGCCCCGGGGTCTCGCTCAAAACAAGGCCAGGGACTGAACGCTCTATCGATAAGGAGAGCCAGGAGATACTTTTATCAGCCGCTAAAACCATGGCCCATAAACCGGAATTGAGGGTATTAAGTTTTGGGTTATAGGAGATGTCTGGCATGACCAAGCCGTCCTCATCAACTTGGGCGACTGAGAGCAGTGTGAAAACATGCAAGCGTAAGCGCTCATGGGCCGCCGCGTATAAATCGTTGCGATAGCGGCTCTCGACCAGCCAAAAGCTAGCAAGTAACACTAATATCAGCACTGCGCTTATGCCAATAAAAAAGCGCAGCCTTAAAGATATCGTCATGCTGGCGAGGCCTTGATATGAAAGCGGTAGCCGCGACCACGCATGGTTTCAATCGGCTTGATTTTACCTCCCGGATCGATTTTCTGTCGCAAGCGCGCAACCAAGACTTCAATCACATTGCTATCCGGGTCTGCGTCTTCCTCATAAAGATAATCTGCGAGTGTGGCTTTGCTAGTGACACGCTCGGGGTGGAGCATAAAGTACACGATCAAGCGGTATTCGAAGGCCGTTAAGTTGATGGGATCGCCGTTTACCAGCAGCTCTTGTGTGGTCATATCCAGCTGAATCGGCCCTTGCTCAAGGATGTTGTTGGCGTAGCCTGCGGAGCGTCGAAGCATGGCTTGAACACGGGCAATTAGTTCTTCTATTTGAAAGGGTTTCACTAGATAGTCGTCAGCACCAGCATTAAGGCCATAGACTTTATCTTGCCAACTGCTGCGAGCGGTTAAAATTAAGATGGGCAGGATGATACCCGCCTGGCGGATTTGCTCGATGACTTCAAGCCCGGACATTTTGGGTAAGCCGAGATCGATGATCGCCAGGTCGTAACTAAACTCGCGTGCGCGGTACAAGCCATCTTCGCCGTCGGGGCTGGTATCGACTTGGTAGCCTGCACTGCTGAGGTTGCTGTGCAATTGTTTAACCAGCACTTGGTCGTCTTCAATGACTAGAAGTTTCATTCAAGGGGCTCTTTTTGTGTTTGTGATGTCGGTGTCGGTGTAGCTGTAGGTGATGTTGATGCTGGTGTTAGCGCGTGATTGTTTTCTTTTTTATCACTGTTGTAAGCACCATTTATTTTGATCTGCCTAATAATTCCGTCTGGGGATAATATCTTAACCAGGTAGTGCAAATCCTTATCGCTCTCGACCTTGTCGGCACTAAGTATGGTGCCTTTAAACTGCTGACGCGCTTGGCTGATCGCCTCTCTAAGGCTGATACCGGTTTTGGTTTTGGGCTTGTTTTTGCGTATTTGGGGTGAGGACTTGGTGAAGGTGGTTTTATGAATCTGACCCTCAACCCAATGAGTAAAGGGCATAACGCTGCGTTCGATACGCGAGCTTGGGATGTTCTTTTTTGGTTTAGGGCCTTTCTCTTCTAAAACTACCGTAGGAGTGGCGACAAGGGCTCGCTCGCTCACGGGCTCTTGCGCACTCACGCTGACGGGTAAAGCAAACAAGCAGGCAACAGCGATGACTTTGCGGGCTAGGCCAATAAGGGCAAGCTGGGGGTCGCGTGCGGCAAGGGGGAGGCGAGGCGGTTTTTGCACGGTTGAGTTTAGATGCCTGTGGGGGTTTAGGAGCATAAATACGATCATTAGAACACAGCTGTCTGAACGCAAGCTGAACGACAAAACAAAATAATTATAGGCGAATTTATCGTTCAGTTTCGATTAAGTTTGAATTCAGTTTGGGTTTATTAGAGGTGTTTAGAATCCGTTCCATAACTCGCTAACAGTGAACATATTTACTTTGATCGAAGAGTTTAAATACAACAAACACTCGTAGAGTGAAAATTAGACCACAGGAGCAGAATCATGATTATGACTCAAAAAATTACCACCGCAAAAATATGTGCATTAGCCGCAGTACTAGCCACTTGCATAGCCTTACCAGCCGCAGCTGAAAATGAGGGCAAGAGCGGGGGCGGCAAACATGCCATCGGTTCGAGCATTAACAACTTTGGTTTAGGCGTATTTTATACCTATAAATTTAGAGACAACTTACATCTTCGCACCACTTACCACGGCGCGTCTGCCGACGATGCCGACCTAGACGTCTCTGGTAACGACTATGAGGGTGATCTCGATTCTGACGCCTTTGGGGTCATGGTCGATTGGTACCCAATGGATAATGGCTGGAAGCGTAATATCTTTGTATCCGCAGGTGTCACCAGCTTTGATTTTGAATTTAAAGGCAATGCTACCAGCAAGTTAAATGACAATATTGTGATTGGCTCGCAAGTTATTAGCCCTGGTGAAATAGGCGGCCTTAACGTAAGTGTGGAAAGTGACCAAGTAGCACCTTATCTTGGGCTTGGTTGGGGAAATCGTCGTAAAGGTACTCGCGGCTTCTCTTTTGTCGCAGAGCTTGGCGTATTATTGGTTGACGATGCAGATGTGCATCTATCCGTCTCAGCGCCTTTAGGGTCGCTTACGGCAGAGAATCTAAGCGCTGAGCAGGATCAAATTCGCAACGAGTTTGACAGTGGCCTCGCAGGCTTTGCCTCACTTGGTGTGAGCTATCATTTTTAGGCAACGCTAATTTAGAGCACGCTAGACCCGGCCAGCGGGCTGTCAGTCTCGACCGATATACCTGGTAAGTTTAAAGCACTTACACTTGTCGGTTGAGCGCCAGTTCTGTAAGTGCGTTCTTGGGGGAGGCGTGCTTACAAGATAGGGAAAGTAGTGTGAAAACAGGGACGTATACCCTAAAACGCCTAATTTGAGCTTTAATTAACGACGCAAACTTAGCGCAAGGCCTTGACTCTTTGATCGACCAACGTAGAGAATAGAGCAAGTTCGACAAAACAGGCGCCTTTGATTTGGGCGCTTTTTGGTTTTTAAAAATAAAAATAATGGCCACCTGAGAATAGAACATGACTAAACATATTGCGTATTTGATCCCGCTCATCTTAATGCTTGGCGCCTGCTCCGAGTCTAACTCTCCAAGCCAAGCCCGAACAGACGCTAACAGCGAAACGAGTGGCAAGTACAGCGTAGGTAAACATTATGTGCCCGTAAATGAAGTATTGGATAAAGACCCCGAGCAAAACTTAATCACCGAGTTTTTCTGGTACGAATGTATCCCCTGTGAAGCTGTCGAGCCCTTTTTGGATAACTGGCAACGCAATGCTCGGCCGGGCTTGGTGTTTAAACAATCCCCTATCGCGGGCGATGAACGTGCTACATTCCATGCCAAACTTTACTATATTGCTAAGGACATGCCAGACTTTGAAAAACTCCATAGACGGTTATTTAAAGAAGTCATCGCACTAAAAGACGAGCAGGACTTAGGCGTGCAAAAAAAGAAGCTTGCCAAGGTATTTGCTGAGTATGGTATGAGCGAAGAAAATTTCTTCAACCAGTTATCGGCTTTCAAAGTTGAAGCTCAGGTCAAAAAAGCTACCCGAGCTATGACGGCCTCAGGTCTTACACAAACACCTGCCATTATGGTCAATAATAAATACATGATTAAAAATCAGAACTTAAGCTCGCCTAATGAAGTTATTAATGTAGCCGCTTTCATTTTTGACGAAAACAAATAGATAAAGAATTAGACAAACTGCGTTGAGTTGTTTATTAGCAACGAATGTTTCTGAGGATCTGATGGCGGTGTATGTCAAATATTGACACCTTGTCAGTCACCACCAGAGCAGCTCCGCAGTTGTTCTCTCTCGCATTAATTATGTCAATTTCGCTGTCATGTGCGGTATACACGCCGTTAGCGGAAAACATTAAACAAAAAAACGTAAAAAATCGAATGGTTCGGCCAGCTCGTAAAGTTCTATGCTTCATAACTTTTACCTACCTATATCGTCAACTATAAAAATACATCGTGGAATTGGCTATAATTCCCAGCCTAACTCGGCTGCTAGAGGCTTACTATGCACCTATGTTTGGCGTCTGACAACACGCCCAAACAGCTGTCAAAATGTGTTTTTTCGTTAAAAAATACGCTTCGGATATTTTTTAACGAAAAAATAATCGTGTCATTATTTAACCCTTCGTTGTGGATATATAATACTTTAGCGCTTATGCTAAATTTGTCTGAGAAAAAACAAGGATAGCAAGAAGTGCTAAGAAAAGGAGTAACAAGAACGGAGTAACAAGAAAGCGAAATAATAAATTGAATAAGGTCGGGGGAGTAAGAATAGGTGAGGGCGGGTGCTACTGCTGATCCGAAAGTACACCTGCGTTAGCCACCGCAAGCGCCAATACTGTTTCACGAGTAGCATCATCGAGCGACTCCAAGACCCGGTTAAGCTCTGAGCTATAATCTTCGATCCCTCGAAGCCAATAATCAAGCGTAATACCCAAGAGGCGACACAATACATCAGCTTCATAGAATGTCGGCATTGCGCTTTTTTCCAGCTTATGCAACCTCGCTAAAGTAACGGGGCAGCCAGCACTTTCGCAGGCACGCTCCACATCAACGGTATGTCGAAGCCCCTGCTTCTGCCTGCTAGCAATTAAACGTGCGCCGGGGAGTAATTGCAAGCTTTCCTGGTTCTTTGCAAATAGTTGGTCAAGATCTTCATCTCGCTTCATATTTTTAAACCTTGATGACTGCGTAGTTGAATGAATAACGGTTACATCAATATTATAACAAATACCGAAAATTTGATATTGCCCGGTTTGTCCGGAAAAGTTAACGCAGTATAGGCCGAAAGTGGCACTAAAATCACCCCTTAGAGTGGTTTGTTTTATCATTACGCCCGGCGTTAATATGTTTTTGAATAAGCAGTAAAGAGCGATGAACGGCGCGTCAGGCCAAACTGCAGGTTATCAACAGACTCTTCAAATCTAGCTTGAAAACCCATGTCGTTTTAAATATTTACGTTATACTTGTGGCTGAATAAGAACGTTCACCACGGGTGGTATTCTTGACTTTTCGCCTAACGCAATTACATCAACGCTCCATCGCTATTATGCTACTACTATCTACCAGCATGTTGGTGGTAGTAGGCATGACGATTGGATTACTTTGCCATGCCGCATTTGAGCAGCAGCGAGAGCGCCTGAATTATATYGCGCAAGATCACGCAAGCCTCATTGAAAACTTTATTGAATCAAAAAAAACACAAGAGCCACTTTCCCAAGAATCGTTATTACAATATATTCGCTCCTTGCATAATGTTGTCAGCGGCGGCGGTAAGACTGGCGAACTTGTACTYGCAAGTAAAACCAAAAAATATATTCATTATTCTGTTATTAATCGCTCAGCACAAACAGGCTCACCTGAACGGATCGCAATTACAAAGCAATTAGCCCAGCCAATGCAAAGAGCGTTAAGTCAGCGTACAGGTAGTATGATCGGTTTAGACTATAAAGGCACGGTCGTGCTGGCGGCCTATGCGACGGTTAAATCACTCAATTGGGGCGTTGTAGCAAAGATTGATGTTGCGGAGGTTCGGCGACCCTTTATCGAAGCCGGTATTTTTGCATTAATCTGTGCCTTTGTAATGGTGGCGTTTGGAGCAATACTTTTTTTCCGGTTTTCAATTCCGTTAATCGCACGCTTAGAGTCGGGCGAACGGCGTATGCGCGCAATTGTTGAAACCGCCGTTGACGGGATACTAACTATCAGCCCTGATGGAACAATTGAAACGTTTAACCGCTCCGCAGAGCGCATGTTTGGTTATCATCTGGAGGAAGTAAAAGGTCAAAATGTGACTTTGTTAATGCCGGAAAAATATCGTTCAAAGTATTGTAAAAACGTAAAGGACTGTTTTGTCGATGGGCGCAATAAATTTGGTAGTAATTGTCAGGAGTTGGTTGGGCGACATAAGGACGGGCGTACCTTTCCGTTGACAATTGCTATTAGCGGTATGTCAGAAGATACCAGAGATAAGCAGTTTTTTACCGGAATTTTAAGAGATATCTCAGCGCAGAAACAGGCAGAAGAGCGGATTCGCTACTTTGCGCAGCATGATATTCTAACGGAACTCCCCAATCGGCTTTTATTCCATGAATACGCGAACAAAATGCTCGCTCTCGCTAAACGCCAGGACTATTACGTCTCGGTATTTTTTTTAGATCTAGATGGGTTTAAAAAAATCAACGACGAATATGGCCATAGCGTGGGTGACAAAGTGCTGCAGTGTGTGGCAAAAAATATAAGTGGTCAATTCCGTGCCGAGGATTTGGTGGCACGTTTTGGCGGAGATGAATTTGTTATGCTCTTAGAGCAAACACAGCACCGCACTGAGGCTGCAGCAGTGGCCGTGGCCGTGACAGTGGCAGAAAAAGTCATCAAGGCTCTGAGCGAGCCGATCGAAGTAAATCAACTCAGCTTACAGATCGGCGCTAGCATCGGCATTAGTCTTTACCCTCAAGACGCCGATAATATGTCTGACTTACTAAGGCTCTCCGATAAAGCCATGTATCAAGCGAAAAGTGATGGGCGAAACACCTATTGTTTTCATCAATCTTCAAGAATCACATCTCTGCGTTCAGCGAGCTAAGCTTTTCACTCGGCTCTTAACTCAGTTCTTAGAGAGTACCTTTATTTTTTTCCGCAGCTTGTGGTTCTGTGTTTTCTCGATACTGGCTTGAGGTCATATCTACCATGCGCTTAAAGAAGGTGCTAAATACCGACTTGCTGTTAAATTCTACTTGGTAATAAATTTCAGTAATCGTCTTTTCTGAATATTTAGGGGAACGGAGTAGGGCTTTGACTTTTTCAAAACGCAGGGGCAAAGAAATACAGAAATGACCCGCCTAAAAAATAACTATAACTTTCCAAGGTATTCACTTAATGGTCCAAATTTGAGCGCCCAACTAACAAAAACCACAGAAAAAAACGGGGTTATTCAATGCCCCGTATCCCTTGACCAGCTATCGGAAATACTATGCGTATGCTACGGTTATCGATACACACATTTTTCTGTGGCGCGGAAAGAGGAATAAGGCGCAATTTTCTTGTCTGGGCTTCCAGTGGGAAATATAAATTACATTAACGAATTCTAAGATATAAGGCACACTCGTGTATAAAATATTCGCCGACCTTAACTGTCCTTTTTGTTTTGTTCAGCAAACCCGGCTTGAATCTCTCGGCTTGTTGAATAAGGGCGCCATTGAATGGCACTATGTGGAACATGCCCCAGACCAGATTAGCTCATCAAATACAAGTGAGCAGCTTGCCCAGCTGCAGGATGAATACCATGTCATATGTCAACGAGCTAAAGATGTAAACGTAAAATTTCCAGGGTTTTGTGTTAACTCTCGCCTAGCCATACTATCGTTAATTTCCGTTTCAATTGAATACCCTAAAAAGGCCTCGCAGTATCGAGAGCTTCTCTATACTGCATATTGGCAAAACGCCCTAGACATATCTGATCCACAACTACTATCCGAATTATTACATCGCATTGGTATTGATACCTACTGTTATTCCGAGAAAGCGGAGCGCATACAATCGGAAAGTCAGCGACAGTGGATCAACAATATATCGGGTCAACGTATCCCGGCTGTACTTTCGAATAAAAGTAAAGTTCTTTTGGGGCTGCAGCACATAAAAAATATCCAAGAATTTTTCCAGGGACATGATTTTGAATCTACCATCATTGATCAGACCTGCAAAGCATTCCAAAAAAAAACCATCGCGTTGATCTCGTCTAATGCAGAGTTTATGGCGCTTAAGGAACGCTACACGACCGTAAATATCTTCAATTTCACCTCAGTGGAAGAGCTAAATAAGCGGGCAGTTGCTGAAGAACTAAGTGCCGTGGTCGTCGATATTACGGGCTATCCAGAAAACCCTGATATAAACAACCTTCAACAACTACGACACTTACCGATCTTCAGTCGAGATCTCCCAATAATAGCCATTGATAAAACGCCCTGTACCACAAACGAAATCATTGCATTTTCCTTCGGTGCGTCAGATTACCTATCATCACCCGTTAATGTTAGGATCCTTGAAGTCCGGCTTAAATATCATATCAAAGCCTACCAATCACAGTTATTATTAAGTCAATATGCCTATATTGATAGTTTAACCGGGCTATATAATAAACGTATACTTAATCAGAAACTAGATGAGGAATGGCAGCGTTCTTATCGAAATAAAACTCAACTCTCAATAATTGTCATCGATATCGACCACTTCAAAAATTACAATGACCAATATGGCCACTGTCTTGGTGATTTATGCTTAAAACGTGTAGCAAAAACAATTAACAAACAATTATGTAGGCCTGCAGACTTCACCGCTCGCTTTGGAGGGGAAGAGTTTGTTGTGGTTGCGCCATCGACAGGCTCCACAGGGATAGCACTTCTGGCTGAAAAAATACGCTCTGCAATAGAAAACGCCGGGATCCCCCATAACGATAGCCCAACCGAAACAGTTGTCACCGTTAGTTTAGGTACCTCTTCTACAATTCCACATGGAGACATCCCATCCATTAAGTTATTTGAACATGCAGATTCAGCTCTATACCAATCCAAAAAAAATGGACGGAACCAAACAAGTGTCGACAACCTCCCGACACCGATAATTCATGCTCGTTCGGCGGCGATGTAGAAAGCTAGATTAACGGTATGTACACAATTCTTACCCGACTTATAGTAAGCCCTTAGAACATATTAGTTTTTTCTACAGCTTGCGGTTCTTCACTTTCTCGATACTGGGTTGGGGTCATACCTACCATGCGCCTAAAAAAGGTGTTAAATACCGATTTGCTGTTAAATCCTACTTGGTAATAAATTTCAGTAATCGTCTTTTCTGAATATTCAGGGGAGCGCAGTAGGGCTTTGACTTTTTCAATACGATGTCCATTTACAAACTCATAAAAATTTGCTTTGTAGTGTGATTTCAATATGTAAGACAGTTTTTTCGCTGGTACGTCCAAGGCTGTCGCTAATTTATCTAGCGTGATATTTGGCATCGCATAGACCTCGGAGCTTTTCATTCCTAGGTCAATTCGGTCAATATATTTCTTTTTAATCTTAGGATCACCTGCGGCAGGGTTCGCTTTATCTTGTGAATCGTCGATATTTCCGCTGTCTTCATCTACCGTCTCCACCTGAGTTAATCGGGTAAATTTAAGAAAAATTAGAACATTAAGCACCACGAAGTTGATGTGATATGCGCTAACCCCCAAAATATTAAGAAGGTCAAGGTCAAAGTGATCTTGCATTAGCCCATAGAATTTGACCGACAACAGCGCCGCATCCCAAGTAAACAATAGCAGTAAGCTGAGTACCATAATACGTAACCAAATGAGGTCTTGCGCATTCAGGTTGGCGCTCACATCTTTTAGGCGTTGGGAATATCGGTGAATGCTTAGAAAGCAAATTAGCGCATAAAAAAGACGAATATATTTACCAATAAAATCAAAATAAAGGTAGGGCGCAGAATAAGCAATATGCTGGGTTTCGATTAGCTCGTGGCGTCGTTCGTAGTCTAGGCTGTAAAAGAAAAACACCATTTGAATGAGGTATAAGCCGAGCGGTACAAGGTGTAAACTATCGCGCTGTTGTAGTTTAAAGTCTTTGTAGGTTAGGGCACGGATAAAGAAATACAGTAAAGGGCCGTCTAAAAAATAGCTATAGCTCCCGAGAAAGAAGACGTTGGGCGATAGTTCCAGCATCCAGATCCGAAACTGAGCCCCCCAAAAGGTCAGCTCATGCAGGGGGATTAAAGCGTGGCAAAGTAAGAACCCGATAAAAAATCGCGTACTTTTAGGGTTTTCACTCGCGCTAACTCCAAGTAAGGAGGCTAGGAGTAAACATTCAAAGGCGGTGAGGATTAGCACCAGGTCGTGGAAGTTAAAAAGTACAGTATCCATCGTCGTTATCGTTAGTATAATGTATGGAATTGTCCCTACGTAGCCATTAGTAAAACTTTGACCTAATGGTTAGCGATTATGCCCCGCCAGTTATTCCCCACCAACTACACGACGTTGGTTTGGGGTGACAACCTGTACCTCATTGGCAGCGGCTGTAACGGAGCGTACTTGTTCACGAGTGTGAGAGCAATCGGTTAATGTAAGCTGGATATGCGACAGGCACTCGATACAAAGGCAGCCTGACCAGCGTTGTGCGATGAAGGCACGCTGAGGGACTGTCAGGGAAATATTGTTGCATTGGCAGCTAGTGATGTTAGCTTCACATTTGATAGGCACCTGACAACGAGTACAGTAGGGCTGTGATTTATAATCGCTCATAGCAATATCTCGTTAGCATCCGTTGTTGCCTTTTGTGTTCATAGAATATCTTATGAAGTGGTTTGTATTCCCGTTGAGTCATGACGGTGTACATTAAACTGGTGTATTTTATACACCTTGTTACCGACGACGGGATATTGCCAGCGCGTATAGCCCCTGTCAATCGATTCGCTAGCATTATATGGAAATCCCAAATTCTTTTTGCGCCAAGTTGCTTAAGTATTTATGCATACCAAACAGTAATATGCTCATTGGTTTTTCCGGTAAAGTATTGTTTTTTAAGTCTATTAGACCGAGTTTTATGATAGTGGCGGTGCTAATTATTTTCTTTAGGTGGGCAATTGCCATCAAGTTCTTGGCATTTAATTATTTGTGAATAAAATACGCGCAAATACGATAAGGTTTTTATTCACTTCCTATTAAGTTTGACCTCCGTTGGCTTGCTTACAAAATCAGCAATAAGAGATGGCGCCAAAATACACGTAAAGACGATTTTCGATCTATTGGGTCGTTATAGTCTGTGACATAGGTATCGTTATTGGTGTAAGCTGTGTGTAAAGTGACCAGATATTGGCGCGTAAATCATCTTTATTTTTGTGGAAGGCTTTACATAGTTCTTAATAGCTATTATTCTCTTTCTGTATATAAATAGAACAATGTACTCGAAAAAATTATGATGACAGCCCCAAGTAGAAGTAACGATAAGCCCGGTTCAACTTGCGTTTTAAACGCAAGATTTGATAAAAATCTTCGCATTCTTGTAATCGACGACGACGAGTTCTATCGTAAGATCATACGGAGGGAGTTGGAAGCAGCAGGATGGAGAGGTGAGTTAGTTGAAGCTTGTACTGCGCGAGAAGGGCTCAGCCTCTATCACGCGGGTGTATTCGACTGTGTCTTGCTTGACTACCACTTGCCCGACCTAAGTGGTATTGCTGCGCTGCAAGCTATTATGTCTGATAAGCGCCAAACAGCCGTTATTGCCCTTACTGGCGATGTTCGTGATGAACTCCCAAGCTTAATGTTACGCTCTGGCGCCACTGATTTTATTAACAAAGATGATATTAGCTCAGAAGTGCTCGACAGAGCCCTAAACTACGCGCTTGCACGCCGTGACTTCTTAATAAAAGTCAGCGAGAAAGAGCGAGAAAACCGCAATCTTACCACTGAGCTACGCCGCGCAAACGAACAGCTCAATATCAAGCAGCACTTGCTCGAAGAAAACCAAGTGCATCTAGAAAAAGTAGTAGAAAAGCGCACTGCGCAATATAAAGCCGCTCAAGAAGAAGCCGCCGAAAAAGCCATGCAAGCCGAAGCGGCAACAAAGGTTAAAGGCGAATTCTTGGCGACCATGAGTCATGAAATTCGAACGCCGATGAACGGCGTATTAGGCATGATAGGCCTACTATTAGATACCAAGCTCGATCAAGAGCAAACGGAGTACGCAGAAACCGTACTCAGTTCGGCTGAAGGCTTGCTTGCGGTAATTAACGATATTCTCGACTTTTCAAAAATCGACGCAGGAAAAATGGAATTTGAAGTTGTCGATTTTGATATGAAAGAAGTCGTCGATGGGGTCACGCAGTTACTATCGTTTAAAGCCGAAGACAAATTAATCTCTTTCGATAGCTATTTATCACCTGAAATAGATCAATACCTTGTTGGCGATCCTGGACGCCTGCGACAGGTGCTGATCAACCTCGCCGATAACGCCATCAAATTCACCCATCATGGCTCCGTCAGTATCCATGGCAAACAAATTGCTGAAACCTCTGAAAGAGTCACCCTAGAGTTCTCTGTTAAAGACACCGGTATTGGGATTTCTGAGAAATCTTTAGACAGTTTATTTGAGTCGTTTTCTCAAGCCGACAGCAGCACTACTCGTAATTATGGTGGCACAGGTCTCGGCCTTACCATCGCCAAGCGCTTAGTTGAAATGATGGACGGCGATATTATCGTTAAAAGTGAAGTCGGGGAGGGTACGACATTTACCTTCACCGTAAAACTTGAGCGCCAAGTGGTTAATAGCCAGCAGCGCCAAGGCCGTGAAATTGACTTATCCTCGAAGAAAATACTGGTCATCGACGACAATCAAACCAACCGACATATTATCGAGATGCAGCTTTATCATCTCGGTTGTGAAATACAGGAAGTGGCCGACGGTATCAAAGCCCTGGCTCTACTCAAAGAACAAGCCGCCCTCGGCCAACCTTATGACCTTGCGGTTATAGACATGCAAATGCCTATGATGGACGGGATGACCTTAGGGCATATTATTAAAGCTGACCCGAGTCTTGCCCAAACAAAAATGGTAATGCTTAGCTCCTATGCTCACTTAGGTGATTCTCAGCGAGCTCACGAAATAGGCTATGACGCCTACATGGTTAAACCTGTCAAGAAAAACGAGTTCTTCAATTGTCTATCCGGCCTGTTGATGGATCCCAACGATGATGGTGCTCTGAGCAAAAAAACCGCTGAACCTGTGGCCGTTAAGCGTAACGGGAAAAACATTCTACTCGTTGACGACAACTTGGTTAATCAGATTATCGCCAAGAAAATGCTTGAAAAACTCGGTTACGCCGTCGAATGTGTGAGCAATGGTGAGGAGTCCGTGAAAGCGGTGCAATCCAATCGCTTTGACGCTGTTGTAATGGATTGTAAAATGCCTGTAATGGATGGCTACACAGCAACAAGAAACATACGTCAGCTAGAGAGAGAGAATAAGCTCCGAGCCAAAACAGTTATCGTCGCTATGACGGCAAATGCCTTTAAAGAAGACCGGCAGTTATGCCTAGATGCTGGAATGAATGACTATTTAACAAAGCCCATCGTTTGTGCTGATCTCGAAAAAACCCTACATCGCTGGATTCCCGGAAGCGAGAAAAGCTTTCAAGTCATTGAAAATACCGATATAGCGCAGCAGGCCTGAGGCTTAGCTTCATCCATCAAGCCACACAATCAGACACGCCCCGTGCCTGATTGTGGTTTATCAGCTAAGCTTAGGACGTAAGTGTAATTACGTAAATAGCCAAACTGATGAGCCGAAATGGCAGCAACCCTTAGCAAAGCCACACACGCTATTCCGCCAACATTTGGCTCTCTGCTGGCTAAATGCTTGTGTGTTTTTTTAATTGCATGCCTTTACTATTTGGCGGCTCGTCTTAGTTTACAGTTACAGTTTGCAAACACACAGGCATCCCCCGTATGGCCGCCGTCCGGCATTGCCCTGGCCGCATTAATGCTTTGGGGTTACAGTATGGGCTACGGTGTTTTTCTAGGGGCTTTCTGCGCTAATTTTATTGAATTTCTGCTTAAGTCTGAACAGAGTATTGGCACTTTTGGCGAGCTACTTCAATATCTACAGCAAACACCCGGAGTGATTTCGGTCTCGTTTTGGATTGCATTAGGCAACACCTGCGAGGCTATATTCGCGGTGTATCTATTCGACCGACTAAAAATGACGCGCACGCCATTTTACACTCTGGCGCAAATGATTCATTTTTTCATTATTTGTATCCTTGTAAGTATATTAGCCGCTAGCAGTGGGGTCTTAGCTTTGGTGTTGGGCGGTTTCCTACCTTTAAATCTTGCCAGTCAAGCTTGGTTCACTTGGTGGCTGGGGGATGCCACGGGTATTTTTGTATTGACGCCGCTATTAGTGCACTTGCTAAAACCACATTGGTTTGAGTCATTAAAAAACATCAAAAAAATACTATCGATTCCCGCACTTCTACATTACATTTTGATTGTATCGCTTAGCCTGTTGACCTTTGGTGATTATATTAATAATGAGTTTTTTAATTCTCAGGCGTTTTTGTTACTACCCGTTTTGATCGTTACGGTGATGAGCCAAGGTCTGTTGCAGGCCAATATAGGGATTTTGCTGGTCTCGGCCATTGCCATTCAAGGCACGTTAATGAATGTTGGGCCATTTTCGGGTCGAGAGCAGAACGAATCATTGGTATTATTGCAAAGCTTTATTGGCGTCATTTGCATGACGATATACTTGTTAGGCGCGATGCTGCGCGAGCGTGGTGAGGCGCTCACAGCACTCAATCAGTACAAAGAGCACTTAGAGCAGCGGGTATCAGAACGCACAGAAGAATTGTCTACGCTCAATAATGAGCTGTCAAACGTGAATGAAAATTTGCGGCATTCTAATCAAGCCTTAGATGACTTCGCTCACATTGCCTCCCACGATTTAAAGGAACCTTTGCGCGGCATTGAAAATCACTTAACCTTTCTAAAGGAGGATTTTGCCAATGAGCTACCTAAAGGCGCCTATGATCGGGTACAAAAGATCCCTCCAATTATTAAACATTTGGAAACTCTAATTGACTCGCTACTACGGTACTCTCAAGTAGGGTGTATAGGTTTTAATAAAAGCCATGCAGATCTAAACGCCATTGTTAAGAGTGTTGTCGACTCGCTGGATGGTTGTTTTGAAATGGATGAAATCGAATTGCGTCAATCACAAGAGTTACCCATCGTAATTGGGGATCCCGTTTTAATTGGCGAACTTTTTCGTAATTTAATCACCAACGCGATTAAATATAATGACAAAGCTAGCAAGTGGATTGAAATTGGATACGACAGTAACAAGAAAAATATCGGCGAATTTTATGTTAAAGACAATGGTATTGGCATCCGTGAGCAACACCTTAAAAAGGTATTTAACTTGTTCAAGCGTTTAAACGGACGTGAACAGTACGGGGGCGGTACTGGTGTCGGTATGAGCATCGTTAAAAAAATTATTTCCCAACATGGCGGTGAGATATGGATAGAATCTGTTTTTGGGCAGGGCACTACCGTTTATTTTACACTGGAGGCGCGCTATGAATGCTAATGCCGACGTTAACCGTAATTTGGCTCCTTTTTTGATAGTGGACGATAACCCCGACGACTTCGAAGCCACGCTCCGTAGTATTCGTAAAGCCGGCATTAAAAACCCGATTGATCGTTGCGTCGATGGTGAAGATTGCCTCGCTTATTTATTTCGTGAGGGTGCTTATAGTGCGCGCAGTCGATCGGAAGCGCCACAGCTTATCATCTTAGATTTAAACCTCCCCGGAACCGACGGCCGTGACGTATTAAAAGAACTTCATAAAGATCAAACACTGGAAGCTATTCCGGTAATCGTTTTTAGCACCTCGGAAGATGAGAGAGACGTACGAGAATGTTATCAATTTGGCGCTAGCGCCTATATGAAAAAAACCACCGATATCAGTACTTTGGCGGCAACAATACGGCGCCTATGCGATAAAAGCCCCCATAAACGCCACCACCAACGAATTCTCATTGTTGACGATAACCCCGACGACCGAGAATACTATCGACGTCTATTGCGCCATTATGAAGACGACCACCTAGACTTTGTCGAAGCTTCAAGCGCGCAGGAGGGCTTGGACTTAGTCGATTCAATAAACCCCGATTGCATTTTGTTAGATTACTATCTTCATGATTTAAACGGAGTGGAGTTTCTTCAAGAGCTTCAAAAGAGGCATCAAAAAACAAAGCAAAACCCGCCCTCTGTGTTGATGCTAACAGGGCATGGCAGCGAGACAATTGCTGCCAACGCTATTAAACTTGGTGCCGATGACTATCTCGTAAAAAACAATCTCAACCAAGAAACACTTGAGCGCGCGTTAGCGCGAGCCATCCAAACCCACGAGCTGCGCTCCAAGCTGCACACAAAAAAAGAGGAGTTTTCGTTGTTTACCTGCGCCTTGTCACATGACTTGCGCGCGCCTTTACGACGTAGCCGGATTTTTTGTGATTACTTGTCCGAAAGCCTAGGTGAAGAAGTTACTGAAGAAAGCCAAAGCTATTTAGATATGATAGTCAATAATTTAAATAACCTAGACCAGCTAATTAATGCATTGATGGGTTTTTATTCGATCAGCGAATTAAAGGCACCATTAAAGCCCCTAAAACTGAACTACGTAGTGACCCAAGCCCTCGACATCCTACACGAGTTGGTGCAAGAGCATCGGCCAACGCTTAAAATCGCCGACTTACCAATGATACTTGGCCATGCGCCATTGCTGATCGAATTATTTCAAAACTTAATACAAAACGCGATTAAATATCGCAGCGAAGATCCACTGCAAATCGAGGTTAGCGCACAAGACACTGGGGATCACCTTGTAAGAATTTGTATCACAGATAACGGTTCCGGTATCGACTCAGACAAAAGCCAGCAGATATTTCAACCGCTCTACCGAGCTAACAAAACCGTAAAGGTCGAAGGTTGTGGCCTGGGTTTGTCTATTTGTGAGAAGATTATTAAATATCATGGAGGTAATATTTGGGCCGACGGTAAGGCGGAGCGGGGTGCTCGGTTTTACTTTACTTTACCCAAAGCCTAGTTGAGCGAAGCCGCTTGGCGCCTGTCTGCGCTACGATTACCCACCTGAGCGTCCACAAGTGAAGGTGTCTAGGCATCCCCATGTATACATGCCCCTCATGGAGCACTAGTCCCCTCGTAAGCAAACGCGTATAATGCCGCGACACCCAGTCCAGAGCCGACCCCCAGAATGAACGATGAAATCAATTACAAAAACAACCCCTTACACAGCGTTAGTTTAAAAAAGCTATTAGTTGAAATGGCTGAGCACTACGGTTATGAAATTCTCTTTGCCTACCTAAATATCAATTGTTTTAAAACTAATCCAAGCATTGATTCAAGTGTAAAATTTCTTAAGAAAACGGATTGGGCGCGTGAGAAGGTCGAGGCGTTTTATCTATATGAATTCAAAAATCTTCCTAGAGCCTCATCGGAGCAGTTTGAGTTACCTCCTAGGGATAGAATCGTCCCGGAGGAGCAAGCACCTAAGGCACCTGCTGAGCTAAGCTTGGAAGATGCCGAACGTCTGCGAGAAAAGCGCGCTAAAAAGGCCGCTTCAAGAGAGCCGCGCAGAAACGACCGACCATATTCTAGCAAGTTAGACCCAGATCCTTGGGCAAATGCTAAAAGGTAAGTCGTGTAAGGATGATACTGATACGATCAGCAAAGCATTGCCGGCGGTGTTCTTTTACGTAGGCCAATGCTTTCCTTCTGCCCAAAAATGGGCATGCATGATTGAAGATTGAGCAACATTGCCTCTCCATGCATCCCATCCCATCCCATCCCATCTCGCCCCAYCTTCGCCTTCATTATCTTGTCATTATCTTAWCTTGTAGTGCCAACGTTATCACCGTTGAACATCTAAACGCTTGGGCTGCGTGTAGTATCGCAAATCCGCGCACTTCTTGTACGACATTCGACTTACCGTTAGCAAGCGCTTAGCGGGTTAACGAAGTCCCTTAACATTAAGTGTTTTAAATGCTTATATGGCGAACTTTAAAAGCTTAAGTTAATTGGCGCGTTTAATTGATATCTTTAAATCGATACTTTGACGCCAATAAATCGTTTTTTTTGATGCGAGTACAAAATTTTGATAACTAACGGGTTTGTGCCTGGTTGACATAAACATAAACACCTCATAGCCTTATCTACGATAATCTTGAAAGCRCTGTTTGCGACAATAAACTTAAAATAGTTAATTCGYGAATTAATCTACTATTCAAGCATTATTYCGGTAGGTACTTTCGATRTTTATATAATAAATNNNNCGTCGTTGTGCAAGCCGAATTTTTTATAGCTATACATAGATATAGACACCTAGTACATAAAATACCTACTACATAAAAAGGCTAGAGACAATGATAATAAGCGTAAAACATAAAAAAATAAAACTGAGGCCGCTAGTTGCATCCGCAATATTGGCCTCCGGTATTTGCTCATCGGCGTGGTCAGCCGAAGTTAATATGACAGTGGAGAACAGTTGGGCAGGCGGGTTTCAGGGGGGTATCGCTATACTTAACAATGAATCCTCAGCAATAAACGGTTGGGAACTCACATTTTGCACTGAGTTTGAAATCATTCAAGTTTGGAACGCTGATATTTCCAGTTCAGGCAATTGTCACACAGTAAACTCCCTGTCTTGGAATGCCAATATTTCAGTTGGCCAGCAAGTAAATTTTGGCTTTAATGCAAGTTTTAATGGCAGCATAGCTACACCCACTGATTTCCAGGTGAATGGCGCTGGCACAGCGACATCAACACCAGAGCCAAGCGCTACACCCACACCTACACCTACACCAACCGGTACGCCTACACCATCGCCAATCCCCACATTCGACCCAACGCCGTCACCACCACCAAGTGGCGTTGCCATTCCAGGGCGCGTTGAAGTTGAAAATTACACAAATTTTTTCGACACTACCTCGGGTAACGAAGGCACGGCCTTTCGTTCTGATGATGTGGATATAGAAACCACTCTAGATAATGACGGCGAGTTTAACGTCGGCTGGATAGACACGGGTGAATGGCTAGAGTTTAGTGTGAGTGTCAGTCAAAGTGGCAATTACAGCGCAAACGCGCGAGTCGCCTCGATGCCTGGTGGCGGTATGATGACGCTAGAAATTGACGGCGTCACCGTGGGCAACGCCTTTGAGATCGGCAACACTGGCGGGTGGCAATCGTGGACAACTTTATCTCAACCCTTAGGGCTTATTTCCAGCGGCCAGCATACCCTTCGCGTACAAGTGCAAGCGGGCTCATTCAACCTAAACTGGATTGACTTACTAGAAGATGGCGTGCAAACACCAACGCCGACTGCTTCTCCCACGCCAACACCTCCACCTCCACCGACCGAAGCCGCTGCATTATGCATATTTGATTACGACCTAACCTTGTCGAGCAACAAGTGTGGCGCCACAGAGGGCAACCCCAATTATTCCTGCCGTGTGAACGGCAGTAGTTGTCCTACCTTCGGTTGGTTCGAGCAATGCCTCGCAGTCAATGCCCGTGATGCTATTGCCGAATGTGTTGCGCGCGGCGCCTTTATCGGTATCGCCAGCCATGCGGATGTCAATGGGTGTTGGAATGACAAGGTGGTTCCAGTGCCCCAGCAAAACCAATTCCCAGAGCTGACCGGATCCAGCCGTTACAACAACCCAGGCGCAGCGGGTTTTTCTTATCCAGCCATTGATGAGCGTAGCAACTGGAACTGCCCCGATTGTGCTTATCATATGAGCCCTGGCACCTTTAAGCCGGATATGATCGCCTCAATTATGCGCCACTACGGCATGAACCCAGGCAGCGCGGAAGATCGAGCTAATGTTATTTTCTGGGATGATTCTACGGGTAACATTGGCGACGTACGAGGAGCGATGTCAGAAGTGAATTCAATCTTAATACCACGCAACAACGTTAGCGGTGACAATGGCGGCTGCGGTATCAGACAGAGCGATATCAATGCTGGTTGGGATGCTTTACCAAACCACACGCCATTACCTTCTCAGTCGCCTACGCCGGGAGTTGCTATTCCGGGTGTTGTGCAGGCTGAAAACTACACCAATGCTTTTGATACCACAGCGGGTAACGAAGGCGGTGATCTCCGTAGTGATGATGTTGACGTCGAAGAAACCTTGGATAGCGGTGGTGGCCATAATGTCGGTTGGATTGATGCGGGTGAATGGCTTGAATTTAACGTGAACGTTAGCCAAAGTGCGAATTATACGGCCAATGTGCGCGTTGCTTCTAAATTGGGTGGCGGCATGATGACGCTAGAAGTTGACGGTGCTGCTGTGGGTAATGCTTTTGAAATTGGTGCGACCGGTGGATGGCAATCTTGGGAGACGATGTCGCAGTTTTTGGGGCCTATTTCCAGCGGTGAGCATACCCTGCGTGTGCAAGTACAAAGTGGTTCATTCAATTTAAATTGGCTTGACTTGCAAGCTGGCGGAACACCAACACCTACGCCGGAGCCTTCAGTGGCGTGTTCAAACTTTGGCAGCGGTGTTTCTGTAGGTAGAACGGCAAGTTCTGTGGGTACGGAGGTTTCAGGGCTTATCTCAAGTCGGCAAATGCCCCATGTATTGTGGGTGCATAATGACTCTGGCGATACCGCGCGCATTTATGCGATTAACACCAATGGTGGTCACGTAGCGACAGTTACGATAGCCGGTGCTGGTGCTAACGATTATGAAGATATCGCGATAGACGCGCAGAACAGAATCTATGTTGGCGACATTGGCGACAATCAAAAAGCTCGGGGCTCGATTCAGGTATATCGATTCGCGGAGCCTGTTGGCGCTTCAGGCTCGATTCAGGTTTCTGCTGAGAGAATTACGCTTAATTACCCCGATGGTGCTCACAATGCCGAGACGCTGATGGTGGACCCAATAAGTGGTGATCTTTTTGTTCTGACTAAGACCAGCGGTACTTCTGTTTTATATCGTGCAGCAGCGCCTCTTGGCAGCAATGTGAATCTACAGGCGGTGCATACGTTTGATTTTAATACCGAGCTAACGACGGCTGGCGAGATCTCGCCGAGTGGTGATTTGATTGTGGTGCGTACTTACGGCAATGTTTACGCTTGGAGGCGTGCACCGGGAACGTCTGTGGCTGAGGCTATGCGAGGGCCGCGACTTAACTGGCCTGCGCGATCAGAGCAGCAAGGTGAGGCGATAGGATTCGCGGCAGATGGGAGCGGTTATTTCACGATTAGTGAAGGCAATACTCAGCCGGTTTATTTTTATCCTTGTACTGATTAATTTAGTTATCTGATCAGCACTTCGCCTGTAGTTGTTAGGGACAGGCGGGGTGTTTGTTTAAGGAGTGGAGAGGGCGCATAGTTATCTCACAGGCCGTCATAGGTCTAATTGAGGTGGTTCTGTGCTTTACTTTGCTTAACTAGTGTAGCTGTTTTTAATGTCTGTTAAATATCCAAATCATCATAATAACGAAGGCTAGGTGCTTGTGACAGCATTTCCCCTAGGGTAGCTATTGCTCCTGTCTCAGTCCTCCATGCCATATATGTTTCATTGTGTTGGCGGGATTCCCATTTTTCAATTAGTACTAAGTTACAAGGGTCATCTTGGTTAGCCGTTACTTGTACGCTTAGGCAGCCATCAAAGGCGCGGGTATCCGGAAGTATGCTCTTCAAAGCTGCTTTCAGCTCATCAATAGTATCTGGCTTAGACTGTAGTTCTAGTATTACAATTACGCTCATCTCTATTCTCCGATATTTTCGTTGAACCTGTTGAGTGAAAAACGCTTTCTTCTCTCGCTAACGGTTCGGTTAATCTCTTCAACGGCTTTGGCTTCGCTTGCTTTATGCAGTGCTTCTAAGGGGCGGGAAAAGTGATTGCGCATGGCGATTCGTGCCATCTTCGGGTTGCCTTCACTTAAAGCTTGGTATATCGCGTGATGCTCGTCAAGGCGCTGTTTTTTATCCGTCATACATAGCGATTCATGAGCGGAGTGTATGTCTGGCGAGGCTTGTTGTAGATCCCACAAGTTCTGAATGGTGTAAATTAAAGCGCTATTGTTAGTCGCGTCGGAAATGACCGTATGAAATTTCCGATCTGCATCGCCCGACTGAAGGCTTTTATCGCTGCTGTTTTCCTGCTCCATTTCGCTAAGAGCCACTTCAAGCTCGTGGAGTTGTTCAGCAGTGATCATTGTCGCTGCAAGTGCTGCGGCTTCACCTTCGATAAGGACTCTAGCTTCGGTGAGTTCAAACGGGCTAATGGAGTCAGCGGCTTTCAGTAGTGTTTCATGCTGGAGTACATAAACGCCAGAACCGGTTCTTACTTCGACTCGACCGCTAAGTTCAAGGGCGATAATGGCTTCGCGTATTGTTGGTCGACTAACGCCGAATTTTTCGGATAACTCGCGCTCCGAGGGTAGGCGAGTTCCGGGAGGGTAGTCGCTCCCGTCCAGCATCGTCAACATTTTATCGGCGACGTTGCGGTATAGACGTTGAGTTGAGCGTGGTTCTGAGGTGTTCCGCTTCATACTTGATTCTCTTTGCGGCTACCGATGTACTAATCGATAAGCGCTCCAGCTTCGTTGCCGTAATTGGTTAGGCAGTTCATACTGCCGCAGTTTTTACCAAATTGGAAGTGGTCACAAGGGTATTCCAAATAAACGCACCAAAAAAACGTCTTACATTAAAAATTGGTAAGTCCGGTTTTGATTTGCTTTCGCGAATCATGGGTAAAGTGATCTCACTTGTGAGCTAAAGTACGGAAGATTCTTGTTTGGTTCCAGTGAGAATATTCAGCTAAATGTCGAATTGCTCTATTTTTAAAGCTGGGTTGGGCTGAGCGGGTTTGGGTTGTATCGCTTAAAAAGTATAAACAGATCATGAGGTATTACGGCGATTATATTCGCGTCATTTTTGTGAAATTGGATTTGGACCCGCCCCGCAAATAAGGTGTAACTCCGGGTATGCAAGGTATGCAAAGTCTCTCAGAAAACGTTAAAGTATTGGGCGAGAGTGAATGTAAACCTAGATGCCACAAAGCGGCGTGCTAAACGCCGCAAGCTCGGAGTCCCACGATTTAGTATGTTAAAACAACTATTGCCTGACGATGTTGCCTTAGTGGTGGCAGAAGAATCTGATTATGCTGCCGAGGTTATGCCTGCGGAGCAACGCTATATTGCGCGTGCAGTACTTAAGCGCCAGCGGGAGTTTAAAGCAGGTAGAAGTTGCGCCCGCCGTGCCTTGGCAGTGCTGGGGCAGCCGTCTGAGTTTGCGATTGCCAAAGGTGAAATGGGGCGGCCAATGTGGCCTGAAGGTATTGTGGGTAGTATTACACATACCCACGGATACTGTGCCGCAGCCTTGGCTTTGAGTGCAAAGTACCTGGGGATTGGTGTCGATGTGGAGGAAAACACCCCTCTTGATGAGGCTCTGCTGACGATGATCTGTACCGCTAGGGAGTTGCAGTGGCTGGAGCAGGAGCCAAGGTCAAAGCTAGATTGGGGTAAAAAAATCTTCAGTATGAAGGAGTCAGTGTATAAAGCTTTGTACCCCGTATACGGGGAGTTTCTTGACTTTAGCGATGTGTATTTGACTGTTGACCGAGCGACACTCAATGTTGTCGCCTGTGTGACCAAGCCTGGTGCATGTCACGGCCAGAGGCACGTGGTTAATTTTGTTACAGATGATCATTATATCTATAGCAGCGTTATCGTGGTGCAAAGGCCATAGTCTTTTAAATCAAAGATCAATAACTGAATTACCAATTGGGTGAATGTTACAGGACCTTAGCCATGGGCGTGGGTGGTTCTTAGCTAAGCCCTCCCACGCAAAAATAGCGTGCTCGTTATTTCGCCCCATCTGCTTGGTAAGCTTGTCATGGTCACAGCTTTGCGCCATTAGCCAGCTCAGATCCCGATCTATCCTATATTGTATAGCGACACTGGTTGCACCGCGTTGATATTCTAAGCGTGCTTTGTTCCACTGCTTTTCTGGTAGGTGTTGTGCTGCTGGTTGTTGTGTCGGTAATAGTTGTTTTGGCAAGTCTTTGGCTTCAGAGAAATAACGAGATAAGGCCGACTCTAAAATCTCAACGGTGTTCTCTTCAAACTCGAAAGCGGTAAAGTTTCGACAATTAAATAGTCGATAGTACGCGTGATAACACAAGCATTCATAACCAATATAGAAAAAATCAATCCGCATATCGATCCAGTGCGCATGACCCTGAATGGAAAATAGCCACGCTCTAATTTCGTCTAATATTGTATCGGGTATTTGCGTGGCGCAAACTAAACTTTTATTCATGCCTTATCTCGGTTAATTGTGGTGATTGATGTGATTTTTGTTGGTGTTTTAACGCGTGGCACGATACCCGACACCCGGAACTGGAGAAACACTAAGCGCTTACATTATAAGCCTAGATGCTTGCGGATAATCTGGTGAATTCTTTCCGCCTCATCACCTCGGGTATATGACTTAGGTAGTAGTATTTCTGTTAGCCGTTCAACAACAATAATTTTCTTCTCGTCGTCTAGTTCATGGATCATGACAAATACCGCCGCCACAAAATCAGCTAAGGCGCGTTCTTTACATTTTGCCGTACTCTCTTTCATAATTTACTCTTGATGTTTGGTGGGGCTAAATATCGGTGTTGGTTTTATCTTTGCCAAGAAATTGATACATGGTTTGCTCTGCGAACTCTCGAAACCATCGCGTCAGATCACTCGGCAGCTGGTAAAAAATGGCGGCAATAATTTTCACTCTTAAATCCTGCACCTTGCGTGCAACAATGAATTTGGTGTAAGTGCGCATATCAACAACAAAGTCCACTGAGGACTCAATGTTAAACCCTAGTTGCAAGCGTCTCCCGAATTCGATAGGGAGGTAGTGGTCGCGGTATGGGTTCTCATATACGTCATAGGTAATACGGTCGACATAAAAGACCTCCATCATATCGCTATGCGCGAAGTTTTTTTCTGTCCGCATACGCTTTAATCCGCCAGCGACAGCGCGATTGTAGTCGCGCCCGAATTTGTCGTAGTCGATTTCATTTGGTGCCATAAACATCTCGTCCTCATATTCAGATAAAGCTTGAATAAGTGACTCGACTAGCTGAGTTCTTGGGTGTTTTTTTGTTTCTGACATGCCGCAAAAAATCTGCATTAAACCAATAAATATCTCTTGGGGTAAAATCCCGCAAAATGTGATGGTGTCGCAGCTAAATTCATCCAGCTTCCCCCAGTGATGAGGTAGTTCTTTCGGGTGAAGAAATAGAGACTGCATGGGCGTCTGAGATATCCAGCTAAACATAGCGATAAAATGTAAATGCCGTGAACCGCTATACCCTGGCTGTATTAACTTTGCTAGATAAGACTGCTTCCTACCCTTTATTTTAAGTGCCAAGCGTTCGCCGTAAAGGCCTTGTAGTCGGCATACCCGATTTAATGAGTACCCGACTTTTGATGTTGCGTATTTTTCACTTAATTTAAATTCTGATAATTTTTCAGGTGTGGATTTATTAATGTTGTTTATGCATAATTTTGATTCGAGCACTAATCAAACTCCGTATTAAATTCAAGAGGTAATACATGAATCATTTTAACGTTAAGCAAATAAAATTACTCGGCCATTGCGCAAATGTAGCACGCGCTGGCAGTCCGAAATTCCCCTCTCTAGTTTTTTTAATGGGGCAATTGCAGGATATTGCTGGTGTTTCAAAAGTGACGGATTTTTTATCTGATTATTATGATTTACATATATTGGAACTTCCGGGTACAGGAAATACTGACCCTTTGGTGCCAGGTTATAGTTACAAATACATTGCAGATTGTTTAAAGTCTTACGTGGATATGTCGGAATTATCCGGGTTCCATCTTTATGGAACCAGTTACGCAACCGGAATTGTTTTGGAATATGCAAAAAAATACGGCCAAAGTTTGGCTTCGGCTGTTATCTCTTGCGCTGCGAGCTTTATCCCTGAGCGCGGTGTACAGCCGACAATTGATATGATGCATTATTGTCTTCGAGACCCGAAAAGTTTTGCTCGTATTTATCTGGAGGAGCTGTCGATTGATAATGACAAAGTTATTCGTCAAAAAGTCATTAAGCGTGCGGCCGCGCGCCATGCCTCTAAGCATAGCGACAAGCAAATGCAGTGTTTTATTTATAATGCCACGCGTATTTTGGCGTATCGCGCTGAGGATCTTCATTTGATTCAGGTGCCTACATTAATTATTGCGGGTGAATTTGATCCGTTTATAACGCCAAAGCAGTGTATTGATTTGGTCGATGCGATACCCGGGAGTAGCTATCATTGTTTGGCCAATACGGATCACTTGATGCAGTTGCAGAACCCGAAAGGCCTTGCTGAACTGATCGTGAGTTTCAGTCGAGAGTCACATCTGTTGGCGGCCTAAGGGCGCATCTATCTGGATCTAAATAATGTTTGAGAGCTTGTGTTGGCAGGTGCTTTGTTGCCGCTAACACAGGCTTTGAGGCGTGGTTGGGAAAGGAGTTAGCTGTTCTTGCACTTAAAGCCGAAATCATAAGTAGTCTCATCTGTCATAAAAAGTGCCGCTATGATAATAAAAATACATGAAAAGTGCACCTCCTCCTCATAATGTAGGTGGGGATATGTGCATATTATATGCGCCAAAAGAATGATTTGTGCGCCTATTTTAGTTTTTGCACAAAAAATAGGCTTTTCGGCGGGAATATTGATCGGAATTATGGTCGGAGCTGTGGTGGGTGTTGTAGTGGTGTTGCGGTGAGTGTTGCGGTGTTGTAGAGGGGATGGGGTGGAAGCTTTAGCTGTAAGCCCACCTAGTCACTTCGCATATTAAGGCTGTGTTACTGATGGGCTTGGCCAAGACTGCTTTAATACAACAGGCTTTTAGTTCTTCGTTGCTCTGCGACACCTGAATTCCCGATAGGATGATGATTTTTGCGGCTTTATCCGATCTTGATATGTGCTCGGCGCACTCAAGACCTTGCATCCCCGGTAGCCTAAGATCGAGCAGTATTAGGTCAAAGTCATTGGTTTTTTGGTAAGTCTCCAAGCATTGCTCTGCGCTGCTGACAACAATGCAGTCATAACCATGGTTACTTAAAAGGGTTTGGTGCACTTCGCTGACTAAGGGCTCGTCTTCTACAATAAGCACGCGTTTTTGCTTCTGACTGGTTAGGCTGCCACCTTCTTTTTCGAGTACGAAGCAGTCAGTGACTACGGGGATAAATATTTTAAACTCAGCGCCTAGGCCTACAGCGGATACAACTTCTATATACCCGCCTAAGTCGTGAATAGCGCTAAAAGCTGAGGCTAAACCTAGGCCTGTACCTTTGCCTGGGGCTTTAGTCGTAAAAAACGGGTCAAAAATTTTGTCTAGTGTGGCTTCGTCAATCCCGGTGCCGGTATCGGCGATTGATAAAACCACATGACTTTGGCTCAATTGTACGGAAGTGTGTTCGTTTTCGTCTGCCGCTGCAGGGCAGGGGTTGTAGGTCTTGATTGTGAGCTCACCGCCATGGGGCATAGCATCTCTGGCGTTTAAGCAGAGGTTGATGATGACGTTTTCGAGCATGGAGCTATCGGCATTAATTAATGTTTTCTCGGCACGGTAATCTGTCTTGATGGCAATGTTCTTTTCCAAGCTATGCTGTATCAATGTAACTGCATTTTCGATCGTTTCACGAAAATTGATATTCTTTTTGTTTGTCGTATCCGTGCGTGAAAAAGTTAGCAAAGATTTATTTAAGCTAGACGAGCTATCAACGGCATGGGTAATCACGTCAAGTAACTTGTCAAATGCGACCCTGTCGCAGCGGTGCTCACGCAGTAGTGATGCGCTGCCGCGTATTGCGCCAAGCATGTTATTAAAATCGTGAGCAATGCCGCCAGCCAGTCGGCCGAGCACATCCATTTTTTGAGTGTGTAAGAGTCGGGCCTCTGCGAGCTTTAAACTTGTAATGTCTGAATGAGTACCAACCGCTCGTAAGGGCGTGCCGTGTTTGTCCCTGTCGGTGATTTTGACGCGTGCGCGAATCCACATCCATCCGCCATCTTTGCGTGAGAAGCGAAACTCTTGATCGTATTTGGTAGTCTTGCCGGATAAGTATGCATCGATAATGGGTTGTAGGTTTTCTAAATCCTCATGGTGAACCCGCTTTTCCCACTCATCGAAGCTTGCAGGGAACTCGTTGACCTTATAGCCCGCCATGGTGTAATAGCGCTCATCAAAGAACATTGCATTGTTTTTGATATCCCAGTCGTACATGCCTTCATTGACGATGGACATGGCCAGATCCAACCGTTCGGCTTTAAGCCTAAGAGCTTTGATTTCTTCGTTTGAAATTGCTGTTGATGCGTTGATATCTTGATTCAAAAAAAGAACTCCGGCTTAGCTTGATTGCTTTAGCTTCAGTGTGAAATACACCGCTTTTGCTAAGCTTAGCACGAGAAGCCCGAGTTATCCTGCTCGTTGAAATGGTGTGTAATTACTAGGAGGTTAATCCCAATTCGTGTTGCAAATAAGTCGATTGTTCTCAATGCCCGGATCTTGTGGTTCTTTAGTGAGCTGAGTTGTCGGCATCGTGAAGACAAACATTCGCGTTAAGTGGCCGGGCTTGGTCAATTTTTTTGCCGCCTTGTAATTAAGCGAAACTATTTCGTTCACGCCAATAAGTTTGATCTAGCCAGCGTTTTTCTTGTTGATAATAATGCTGCCAGTGTCCTAAATAATGACGCCAAATGGAATCAATTTGTTTCTCGTAAGCATGCTCGATCGACTTTTCTTGATTCTCGCGTTGAGGCAAAGACTCTGTGTTTAAAATATCACTCGCTTTAATTAAGTCGCTTAATTGCATGGCGGTAGCCATGGCGTTGAACATGCCTTGAGAGGATAAAGGATCAAAGGCTACAGCGGCATCTCCAATGGCGGCCCAATGTGATCCCGCCACCTGACTCATGCGGCAGGTATTTGCTGCAGTCACGCCATGGTAATTAACGGATGTACTTATAAGAGGCGCAATCTGGGGGATGGCTCGCGCGAGCATAAGAAAGTCATATACATTTTTACGTAGATTTTTTGGCACCAGATCGGAAAAAGTATGCAAGGCTACAACCCGCTGCTGATTCGGCAAGGCCGCGCTGTACCACCAGCCATACGGACAGGTGACGATAGTACTTAGCTGGTTCTCGGTATTGTTGGCAATGGTTGCCCAATACGCCACTTGCCGGTCTAAGGCCTGCCGTTTTGCACCTTGCTGGCGTGCAAAGCTGGCTCGTCTACCGCTGGCGTCTATGATGAATTTTGCGTTTAGGTTTATGCGGTCTTCGCCGGTTTGCAATTGGCATTTCCAGTATTCTTCGTGCCGAATACTTTCGCATACTGTTGTCGACCAATGGATTTTAACGCCTTGTTCAGTGGCACATTCGTTTAAAAATTTTTCAAATGCTGAGCGATTCAATTGCCAGCCAAAGCCATCGGGGTTACTGAGGTTGTCGACAATTTGACGCTGATCATTTCCCCAGTACGATTGCATTCCCATGCTCGCTTGTGCCATATGCCCCTGCTGATTGGCGCTTATAAAACGACGGTACAAGCCGAGCTTTTTAAGAATCCTTTCGGCTGCTGGCGGAAGGTTTTCCCCGGCTTTTACGGGGGTTTGATGCGTTTCATGCTGAGGAGTTTTGGCTTGATCGCTTTTCTCAATTAAGGTGATTGTGCAATTTTCCCCCAGCGCTTGATGTAAAGCGATGGCGGCGATACAGCCGCCGACGCCAGCACCGATTATGGCGATGTCCGTTGTCAACACGGGCATCGCTTTACTGGGTGGAGATTTACTTGATACTTGTTTAGCACCCACTTATTTACCCTTGCCAAAATCGTCAGAAAAGTTTGCTCGGAAACGGCTAACTTTTTCAATAACACCTAGATCAATGCGCGAGCGTCCGGCCGGCTCGGGCTGCACCGTTCCTGCTATACGCCTCAGGGCGATTGCCGCAGCAGTTTGTTGTTTTCCGTCTTCAGTGACTTCCGCGCCAACAATTAAGTCGCAATCATTGTTGTGATCTTTTGCCGTAATGCCGACTTGCATCAACACCGGAAAGTTGGGGTTGCCATCCACCCCGGGTCGCGCTTGAACAACTGCGAGTTTGCCGAAGTTAGCCACCATACTGTTGATTTGCGCGGTGTAACCACTCGTCGCTTGGCCATAGAGAGGTAGGGCGTCCAGCCAATCGACCCTATAGTTGAAAGCTTGAATACGCGTCTCTTCTGGCAAACTCTTATCTTGTACCTGCTCATATTGCTGTTCTTGTAAAATATTATTTGGCACGCGTGCAGGCCAAAATGTTGGTAGGTAGGGGTCATAGCTTGAGCTGTAACCATCTCGGCAACTGGCGGTATCGGTTTGCCATGGAACGGCCATCCAACGCGTAATACTCCCTGCTACCTGGCCACCTAACAGCGGTCCTTGGGCGAGGGTGATCACATCATCATTTATGATTGGTCCGTAGTAAGTCGTATCTTTGTGGATGCCTTTGTTGGAATGCTTTAACCGAAAGGGCGCGGTGTACATGCCAGCAGTTCGCATCGGCCAGGTCATTTCACAGCCTGGGTGAAATGCGTCTGCCAAGCAAAACTCCATCGCGCCTCGGGTCAGCATTTCCGGTTGTTGTTCTACTGGTACATCATCAATATTTTGAGCTGGAGTGCTATAGGGGCAGCCCCAATCGGCATCAAAATCTCCGGTTACCCATTGATCCAAGAAGGAGAGCTGTAATTCGGATAGGGTACTATGTTGGCGCTCAGAGCCGGAGGGTGGAATGGTGATAGCGTCGCCGTAGAGCCATGGCCAAAGTTGGGCCGCTTCCGCACCGGACTGACCATAACGACGAAAATTATTCGATAAGGTTCTGCGCAGCTCGATGTAAGCAGAAGAGGGGTTGCTCAGCTTTGCGATCCATTCCGGTGTGGTGTAATTAAATGGGCCGCCATGCCCAAAAGCGGCAGAAAAACCTGCATTTACCCATTGTAAGTTATGCATGCGCTCGAATATTGGCAAAATGTCGTGAGTAAATGATGGTCGTGCTGGGCGCGGCATCATATTCGCTTTGACCGAGATACTGCGCATCAGATCCCACATGGTACGCACGGATTTTTGCAGGGGCGCGTAGTCGGGTGGCGAGCAAATAGCCCAGGCGGGCTCGACTTTTAGGGCGACGCCCTTGTATTTTACCGACGCGGTTACGGGGCCGTCGGAGATGTCATCGTGCCAACCTTCGTTATTGGCAAAGGTAATCGCGATGTCGCCATTGTGGTTGGCGGCTTTCCCGTGACCGCCCAGCATAATTAGTCGCCCTTGATCATCGGTTTTCATTTCTCCAAGGTAAACTTCATCCCCCATAAAATGACCGACAAATTTGCCGCTTTGCTGGTTTGGCGCAGTAAGTTTCTGCGTCCCGCCATCGATAAGTAGATCACTGCGGTCAGGCACATTGACGTTGCGCAATAAAGAGGGCGGGGCGTCTGTTGCTTCAGGCACGTCGAGGGCAATATTAAATTGGTACCAAGAGGATTTTTGGTTCGCTAAATGTGCCTTCCAAGAAATTTCGGTGCACTCGTCCATGGTGAGTTCTTTAATCGCTTTGCCCGCAGCATTTAAGCCATAAATCCGAAATTGCGCCGCTTGACGTTTAAGTGCGCCAGAGCTATCTCGGTAAGCATCTTCGCCACAGCGAGGCGTCGGGTTGGGTACGAGTGGCCCAATAAAATAATCGTCTTTGCTGTTCCCTACTCGCATAACCCCAATGGGGGGATAAATGGCGGCCTTGACGATACAGTTACTAGACTCATCCGTATTGCCCTGAAACTTTGGGTCAATCTGACTGGGCTCCTGCATTTGCTGCCCGTTGGCTTGATGGCGGGTGTCGGCACTGGCCTGATACACGACTTTGCGAGCGGCAGCGATACTGCCTAAGGGCTGGTGGGTGGGTAGGGTGCGCCAAATATTAAAGGCAAGGTTGCTACCAAATTCGGCTTGGCCGATGGCGCAGATGTCCTGTTGAGGCAGGATTAGGGTCGCAATGTGAATAAATGGGCTTTGACTTTCTGGCCATACCACTTGGGCATCATCGAGCGGCATGGTCTTGTCATTTGTGCGTAGTTGAATCTCAAAGCGAAAGCGGCTCGATCCATTCCGTAAGCGTGATTGTAAATCTAAGCCGAGGTAATTTGTGTCCATGAAAGGCGCACCGGGATTGGTATCATCCTCGGGTATTAGTCGATATTTTACAGCCTGGTTGTCGCCTAACTTAAAGGGTAAAATAGCCCAATAATCGGCACTTAAGCAGCTCGCCTCGACCTTGGTCATGGCATTGAGAATGTCCCCGACGCCTTTATGTTTTGCGAGATAGGCGTTGTAATCCCCGTCTATCGCACCTGCGGTGGTGAACGCGCACATTTGCTGGGCGTCACGGGTGAAAAAGCGATCAATATTTTGAAAAATAAAGTCTGCGGTATTGCCTTCCCCTATCAGTTTTTGGCCTTCTACGCCAAACAGCTTCATGCCTACACCCAAGGTGGTATTTATGTCAGGGGCGCTTGGGGAGGTATCGCTAGAAAAACGTATCGCGCAATCGTATCTTTTTTTCGCAAAAATACCGGTCTTTAATTGGTTGGGGATTCCTTTTTTAAGCTCAAATGAGCCAAAAACAATCCCGTGTTGTTTCCTGAACGCCGCGCGCTCGGCGGGTTTCTGGCCTTCTTGAATTTGGGTCTTTTGACCCATCTCGACAAACATTTCTTTTAGTCGTTGGGTCGATAGCTTAACGCTTTCATCCCCTGTCCAGCAGGTCACGTTGTTTGCGGTGGGCGCTTTTTTGGCTGCTTTTTTGGCTGCTTTGGGGCAAATTACTTCTGGGCGGTTCTGGTCGTTTTTTTTAGTCATGCTGATTCCTTGCCATTATCTTTTTATTTGATTAGCTTTTGACGCTGCTATGGTTAGCAAATACCCTCGGAGAGCACAAAAACTTAACCTAACAACAATCCTAGTCCAAACTTAGTTCAAAGATAACGGTGCTGCAAGCACTAAGGGTCGCTTACCCCAATGTGGCGCAAAACACTACATCGCTTATATCTAGCTAACATATTCACAGAGAAGTTAATTTCATTTTCAACGTAAATATTCATTGGGGATTCCCTAGTGCCTTCTGTAGGCTTATGTGAGTCCTGTATGGTTGTGAGCGACGAGAATATCTTCTTAGAAATAAATATCCCAATAAAAAATAAAAATTAATAATGTCAGAAAAACACCTGCAAACCAGGCTTGTGCCTCATCCTGCTTGAGCACTGTTAAATGTTGGCTTTCCAAAAATAGTTTCTCATCTGGGATTTCAGCAATCCGTGATCGGGAGTTTAGGGTGGCGTCGGGCCAGTTTCTCATGTGTTGAATTAGGCGCCAGCCAGGGGAGGGGAATAGCGAACAGCGGATATAATGCGTACTAAATGTCAGTAATGTTATTACTATAATGATTCTTAACACGTCTCGTCCTTGTTGGAAGTTATTCAGCAGAGCTAAGGCAGCCTACCAGTTTTCAGCTATTTCACGTGCTCGTATTTTTGCTGTTTACTGCGTATCTGGTATTAGCCTCTTTCCTATACTAAGCACTTCATCAGTGATGTAATCTAAATGGGTGTAAAATTCTAGCACGGCGGTGTTGGTTGTACGTATGGAGGTATTGAGTTTTGGGCAGCCGAGGCTTATCAGGCGCTGCTCGATATCGGTCATGAGTTGTTGGCCATGACCTTTGCCTTGGTGGTTGGGGTGAACGGCAAAGTAATACAGCGAACCTCGGTGCCCGTCATAACCGGCCATGGCCGAAGCGATGACGTTGGTACCGATTGCGCCGACAAGAAATAGCTCTGGTTGGAACTGGATTTTCCTGTCGATATCAGTGTTGGGGTTGTTCCAGGGGCGCGTTAGCTCGCAGGTTTCCCATAATTCGATGACGGCTTGTCTGTCGCCTTGGGTAAATTGTCTAATTTTCATGTTTCTACTCCTTTCCGGTTCCAAACTAGAGAGCTAAACTGCTTGGCAATGTCGCAAGTTATCACAAGTGGCGCCTATCAAAAAGCTCAAGGGTAATAAAGTGGTGCAGGCTTTTTTAAAGCCTAGTGTGTTAGTCATATACTTTTTCGTGGATCGTGGATCGTGCATTCATTAATCACTCGCTTCTGCCAGGGTAGAGCAGTCTTGCCCCTTGGAAGGCCGTTGTGGTATCAGGCTCTAAGTTGGCGGTTCATCAACGATATCGGTGAATGATACCGCAGAGAGCCTCGACTACCGATTTAAAACAACTCACGACGTTAAGTACCCCTTTGCCTCTGTTTAGCGGGTTCAGATTAAATTAATTATTTTGATAAAAAGCATCAACTTCGGTCGATGCTTTTTTGTTTGTAGGGTAGATTTTATATTCTCACACAATTGAAATTTGTTTTAACCGCTGTAAAAATAAACTTAAACTTTCCTCAACTTGAGCCGTGGAGGTAAGGGGCTTGAGCTTTAGAAACGGTTGCGAGAGCTTGTCGTAGCTGCGGTAATCTTTTCGGTAGTTATTTTTTTGTAATTTTTATTCAGCGTACGATTTAATGTGGATTCACAGTTTTTGATTTTGGCTTGTTGAGGGTTTTTTGTGTGCAGAGCCAGTAACCAGCACTCGATTGAGTGAACGCTAATACAGAAAATAATATTCTCTTTATGTTGCTCGTAAAATCCGGGCTCTCCGGTGTTGATTAATTCAGCTAAGCGTAAAGTTACCTTGTCAACTAGCACTTCTACAGCTAATTCCTTGTTGCTGTTGTCTACGTGGGGGACATCAAAGCCTATAAGTGGTGAGACGTCGGTATCCACTTGTATGATGATGTGACCGCAGTTGAGTACATCCTCCCGAAAATTTGATGAGGGTAGGTAGGTTAGTAAAAGCTGTGTCCATCCACCAAACTCACCTTGAAGTTGTGTTTTGGTGGTTTCGTCAAATGGTGGCTGTAAGTAGGTAATTTCATCGTCGAGATCTTTATCATCAAGTTCAATGTCTTTAAAAAAACCACATAAGATATTTTCGATAACGATTTGATCCGTCACACCTTCACAAGCGAGCCCAAAAATACTCATGTATTAAAATCCTTTTGGTAGGCCGCCCAAGTATCCACGAAGCAATGCCTCCGAGAGTTTTAATGCTTCACCTGTAGCAGATTTTGGCTTAGATTCCGCGTCAATAGTTTTGCAGCGGGTATAGCCTTGCTTGTTTCGTGAAACAACAAACAATTTTTGCTCCTTATCATTAAGATCGAGCCCGTCAAGCACAGCAGGGTTGTGCGAGGTAAGTAATACCTGTTTGTTAAATCGTTCWGCTARGTTGGCGATAACTTGGATTAATTTYGCGCAAAGCTTTGGGTTGAGTGAGGTGTCGATATTGTCGATAGCGAAAATTTTAGGGGTGTCTTTGGATACAATTAGTGCKGTRTAAAATAAAACAAAYAAAAACCCTTCGTTGGCGCTRCGCTGGTCGAATGTCTTTTCKAGGTAYYTGTCTTTAATGGTTATYTTTTCTTCCGCYAYGTTGCCYGACAGCGTCATTGACTCRTACCAACCGAATAGTTTTAGAGTTTCGTCAATCACCTCTAAGCCTTCAGGGTCAGTTTGTTCAATTACGTTAAGCAGTTTCAGTAAGCCTTCGCCGTTGACGCCTAGAGGTTCGATTTGGCCTTCTTTGTAGAAGTTACGTAAAGCGGTATTTTCTGGTGAATATATTAGAAAATCAATTCCCGTGAATTTGATGAAGGTTTCTTTTACACCTCTGAACTCCTCTTGGATTGCCTGCTGTTCGTGGGATAGGTCTATGCTGCTCTGAGGGTTGGATAATTCTTTTTCGAGATTTTTTTGGCGCGATGCTAAGCTATCAACTTTTTTGTGGAGTATTTCAAATTCTCTAGATCCCTCAGTGAAGTGGTCAGCAATGATTGTGTCGCCGTCTTTTTTGCACGACCACTTCGAGTATGGCTGGTTGTTATTTATCAGTGAGTAAGTGGAAGTGTTCTCTTCGTAAGACGTGATAGTTATTTCGATCGGCGCTGATGCACTTTCTTTTTCAAATCCGGAGCGCATCAGCTCTGGCGATGTTACGCGTAACCCGCGGCTGGTTAAAAACTCGTTATCAAGTTTACCGGATTCTGCTGCCTCAACCAATACTAGCGCTTCCAAGATATTACTCTTACCAGCACCATTTTCACCGATAAAGACGTTTACCCGGCCAAGCTCAAGCGTAAGTGATTGAACGGATTTGAAGTTTGAAATGGTGAGCGAGTTGATCATTTAACATTCAGTTCTATTGGTTGATTCTAGCTGTTAACCATAGCACTTTGGATGTAGAAAATCATTAAGGCCATGACCAAATAGGTAGTAGATTAAGCTGTTCTTAAGGGGCTTGTAGATATTTAGAGTAGCCTAGATATAGCGGAGCGGAATCGAGAGGTTTTTACAGCACAACAAACCCCGGATTCCGTTGCACTCCAGCCAGGTTACGAATTACCCGTTTGGAGCATACGCTGCCCTTCGTCGACTGAGCTATGTAAAAACGAGGGCCAGTCAGCCAAAGCAAAGGCTGGACCGCCGAGGTGGTAGCCTTGCACTTGGTCACAACCGAGCCCCGTCAATATTTCGTGCATTTTTTTGGTTTCAACACCTTCAGCCACGACTTCCATATTCATGCTGTGGGCTACAGCTGAAATAGCCAAGACCATTTTTCGATTATTATCACTTTTATCCCAATTCAATACACAATGACGATCTATTTTAATCTGCTTACACGGTAAGGCTACCAATTGCTCGATGGCGCAATGTGCGCTGCCAAAATTATCTATCGCAACATCCACACCTAGTTGTTCAAATTTATGGATACTCGATAAAATATTATTAGACGGGTGTTGAAGCTGTTCTTCCGTTAACTCGATAACTAAACTCTCAGGCGATACCGACGATTTTTTTAACTCGAGATACAACTGATCAAAAACAACAGGGTTTTCAAGCACATTAACCGGGAGGTTGATGGCTAATTTTAATTGCGGATATTGGCGTTGCCACTGAGCAAGTTGTGTCAGAGTTTGCTCGAATAACCAATGATGAAAAGGCAGTACCAATGACGAGTTTTGCATGGTCGCGATGAGCTGCTCCGGTGCGACACTACGGTCTCCAAGATTCCAACGCACTAGCGCTTCGACCGCCACACAATCTAAGCTGTCACTTTTAAAAACCGGCTGGTAAGCCATTTTAAGATCGCCATTGGCTAGCGCTCGCGGCAAGGCCTTTAGCAGGGTATCGTTTTGTTGGTCAATATATTCAAAGCTTTTACTGTAACGTACCCACTGGGCTCGGCCACGTGCTTTTGCTTGATAAAGTGCAATATCGGCTTGTTTTATCAGGGCGGTATGATCGCCGGCGGTTCCAGGGTATGAGGCATAACCAATCGAAGGCGTGACCACAACACTCAAAAAACCAGCCTGAATTGGCTTGGATATAGCCCCTAGTAATTTATGAGCGACTAGCGCGCATTTCTCAGGGTTTGATTCTGGTAATAACAAAATGAACTCATCACCGCCCAAGCGTGCAACGCTATCGCTCTCGCGTACGCATTGCTTTAAACGCTCTGCCACGGTGCTCAGTACGGTATCGCCAACATCATGGCCGTAGGTGTCGTTTATCTGTTTAAAGTGGTCTATATCCAAGCAAATCAGACCCAGCTGGCGATGATAGCGCTGGGCCTCATCAACCGAATGCTGTATACGGTTCATAAATAAGGTTCGGTTGAGTAAACCAGTTAAACCATCGTGATGAGCAAGATGTTCAAGCTCCTGCTGTAACCCGAAGGTACGCATCGCGTTGTTTAATGCCCGCAGCAAAATAGATGCGGATAACTCGTCTTTGACCAAATAGTCTTGCACACCCATCTGCATTAGCTCGACGGCGAGGCGTTCACAGCCCATACCGGTGCTGATGACAATCGGGAAGAAGGCATTTTCCGCATGTAACTGGCTGATAAAGTCGGTAGCGACACCATCAGAAAAACGAAAATCCATAAGGCAGCACGCTGGAGGCTCCGTTAATAACCGCTCCCGCGCCTCATCTGGGTGGTTGTAGTGCACCACCTCGGTAAAATCATGATTGACTCGTGCAAGTAATCGTCGGTAGATGAAGAAATCTGATTCGTCATCCTCAACAATCGCCAACACTCTCTCGTTGGATTTAGACACCTTACTAAACAAACACCTTTAAAATGACCGACGTTCAAATGACGCACCCATATAACAAGGCTAGTTCACCTCGTACAATATTGCATGATGTAATTAATTTGGCCTCTATGCTCTTTTGCCAGAGCAATTCGTCCCCATATCTTTTACATGGCCATTTCGGCTGATATCTTTCGGAGACCGCTCATGAGAATTGACAAGCTAACCAGCAAATTTCAGGCCGCGCTTGCCGAGGCCCAAAGCTTAGCCCTTGGGCGTGATAACCCCACCATTGAGCCGCTGCACTTAATGCAATCAATGCTCGATCAGCAGGGGGCAAGCGCTGCGGCGCTATTAGCGCAGGCCGATGTTAACGTCAACCAATTGCGTTCGCGCATCAGCGAGGGGCTTGAGCGTCTATCGCAAGTGGAGGGTAACGGTGGCGATATTCAAATGTCCAACAACTTGTCAAAACTATTAAACCTGAGCGACAAGCTAGCGCAAAAAAGACACGACCAATTTATTTCTAGTGAGCTATTTCTGCTCGCGGCACTCGAAGACCGCGGCACCCTTGGCGACGTTTTGCGCCAGTGCGGGGCTGAAAAGCAAGCCCTTGAAAAGATAATCGAGCAATCACGCGGGGGCGAAAGAATCACCGACGCGAATGCCGAAGATAACCGCCAAGCCTTGGCGCGCTTCGCCATTGACTTAACCGAACGGGCCGAGCAGGGCAAGCTAGATCCTGTGATAGGGCGCGATGATGAAATACGCCGTGTTATCCAAGTGCTGCAAAGGCGTACCAAAAACAACCCGGTAATTATCGGTGAAGCTGGCGTTGGTAAAACCGCCATTGTGGAAGGCCTCGCACAGCGAATTATCAATGGTGAAGTGCCTGAGAGCCTAAAATACAAGCGTCTACTTTCACTCGACATGGCGGCACTTATCGCCGGTGCAAAATTTCGTGGTGAATTTGAAGAGCGGCTCAAAGCCGTATTAAACGACATCGCAAAACAAGAAGGCAATATCATTTTATTTATCGACGAAATTCACACCATGGTTGGCGCAGGCAAAGGCGAGGGTGCGATGGATGCCGGTAACATGCTAAAACCCGCGCTAGCGAGGGGGGAATTACATTGCGTCGGCGCCACGACCTTAGATGAATATCGAAAATATATCGAAGCAGACGCAGCCCTAGAAAGACGCTTTCAAAAAATCCAAGTGGATCAACCCAGCGTTGAAGATACCATCGCCATTTTGCGAGGGTTAAAAGAAAAATACGAACTCCACCACGGCGTTGACATTACCGATAGCGCCATCGTCGCGGCCGCGACTTTATCCCAGCGCTATATCACTGATCGGCAGCTGCCGGATAAAGCCATTGATTTAATCGACGAGGCCGGTAGTCGCTTGCGGATGGAGATCGACTCCATGCCCGAAGAAATGGATCGACTTAATCGGCGCCTAATTCAGTTAAAAATTGAACGTGAAGCCCTGAAAAAAGAAAGTGATCGCGCATCCCAGTTACGCTTAACAAGTTTAGAAGAAGAAATCGAGAATCTAACTATCGAGTTCGCTGAGTTTGAAACCCTTTGGAGTGCAGAAAAAGCCTGCTTACAAGGCGTCACCAACATTAAAGAGGCACTCGAACGCGCCCGCATAGAATTCGATACCGCCAGACGTGCAGGCGATCTTACTCGCATGTCGGAGTTGCAGTACGGGAGAATCCCTGAACTTGAGAAGCAACTTGAATCTGCCTCCTCCGCTGAATCAGCCCCCAAAAAGCTGGTGAAAAATCATGTCACCGAAGAAGAAATCGCCGATATCGTCTCGAAATGGACAGGGATTCCCGTCGCCAAGATGCTCGCCGGAGAGCGCGAAAAGCTGCTTAACATGGAGGCTCACCTTCATGAGCGTGTCGTCGGTCAGGACGAGGCAATTAATGCCGTTGCCGATGCCATCATCCGCTCCAGAGCCGGGCTTGCCGAGCCGAATCGACCCAACGGGTCCTTTATGTTTTTAGGGCCAACCGGGGTCGGTAAAACCGAGTTATGTAAAAGCTTGGCTGACTTCTTGTTTGAGACCCAAGATGCCATTATCCGCGTGGATATGTCTGAATATATGGAAAAGCACTCCGTCTCACGACTGATCGGTGCGCCTCCCGGTTACGTTGGTTACGACGAGGGCGGTTACCTGACCGAAGCTGTGCGTCGTCGACCGTATTCAGTTGTATTATTGGATGAGGTTGAAAAAGCGCACCCAGATGTATTTAATGTTTTATTACAGGTGCTTGACGATGGTCGCTTAACCGACGGTCATGGTCGTACGGTCGATTTCCGTAATACCGTGGTGGTAATGACCTCGAACTTGGGTAGCCAATTAATTCAAGAGAACGCGGGCAGCGAGCATTACGAGCAAATCAAGCGTCAGGTATTGGGGGTGGTATCACAGCATTTTCGCCCGGAGTTTATTAACAGGGTAGATGAATTAGTGGTGTTTCATCCCTTGGAGCTGGAGCAAATCAAATCGATCGCGGTGGTGCAAATCGAGCGTTTACGTCAGCGCTTACGTGATCGGGAGCTTGACCTCAGCTTATCGCCGGAGGCCTTGGATTTGCTAGCAAGTGCCGGTTTTGATCCGGTTTACGGAGCAAGACCACTCAAACGCGTCATTCAGCAACGCCTTGAAAGCCCTTTGGCTCGACTGTTAATGGCCGACAAGTTTGCCCCGGGCACTTGCATCAAAGTTGGCGTCAGTGGCGAGGCCTTTTGTTTTGACTAGTCGCTAGACTTTACGCCCCTTACCGCTGGCGGCACGTCGGCGGTTTTCGCTTTGCACATAAATGGTATCGGTTGTGGCCATGCTGGCGTGCCCTAGGTCTTCAGAAAGATCCTTCAGTGCACGCCCGCGTTCAATTTCCATGCTTGCCCCGGTATGGCGTAGCCAATGAGTCGAGGCTTGCTGAAGTTTGCGAGCGTGGTCTTCACCGCGCTCCAGAGCCATTTTTTCATGCGCTGCATCGAATATTTGTTGCACCAAGCGAGAGAGGTGTCGCGCTGTCATACCGCCTTGCCCACGTAGTTTTTCCACCAAGGGGCTATTGTCGCCCACGTAGGGTAAGCCGCTTTGCCCGCGAAACTTACGGTAGCGCTTGAGATAAGCGATGTAAGGCGGAGGCACGGTGACGTCGCGTAATTTTCGGCCTTTACCAAAAATCTTCAGCCACCAATTGTTGTCTTCATCTTGCCAAAAATGACTCATTTCGGGTGCCCAATCCTTACGCTCAGATAACTCCGAAATTCGTAAGAACAAGACTTTTAAAGAGGCAACGACGAACAAGCTGCGCTCAAAGCTGTGATCCTCATCGGCCATTGTTTGCGCGACACCGAGCACATATTGCCATTGCTCCTCGGTCAGCCTTCTCACCTCTTTAACTTGTGCATCGGCTAAAAAATGACGGCAGTCGTTTTTGGCCAACATAACCGGGTTGCTTTGGCAGAGTTCCGAGTTCATCAGGTGACGATAAAAAGCGTTAAGTGCGGTAAATATCGCTTTGAGTGTTTGTTGAGACGGGCGATACTTTTTTTTGTTAGGCTCGCTCTTGTCGGTATTAGCATTACTTTGGTTTTTGGGCACTTTCAGCCGAAAGGGAAACCACTCTTTGTTCATATGGTAAGCGCCGCCGTGGCATATAAAACGGTCAGCGTTGTGAAAGCTAATCCAGCTTTGTGGCGGCTGCCAGCAAAAGTCCGCGTATTCAAGGATGTCGGCTTTACGGTATTCATCGAAAGGTTTTTCGTAAACCAGAAAGCTCCAAAGCAAAAACCGCTCAACTTCGTTACGAAAACGGATATAGGTATGCTCAGATTTGTTGCGACCAATGTAGTGCAAAAACTCCTGACCCCACTGCCAGTCACGCATGCGCGAGCCTTCAGCTAAGAAACTCTGCAGCTCGGGGTACTCCCCCAGCTGCATGTCTTTGAGTTCATCAAAGGTTGGGAACAACGGGAGGGGCTTAGGGTTGGCCATAGTTTTGATCGTTCGTGCCTGATAGTGATTTCACTTTAAAGAGGAAAGCGATTACCATGATTTTAAACGAAAAAGAAGCCGGGATTCAGAATAATCTCCTAAGATGCCCGATTGTTCATAAATTAATTCCGGATGAAAATGACTTTGGCTTGTCTACTCGTTTAGTAGAAGTGATTTTTGTAGTACAGTCCCAGCTATGTGTGGCCAGCTGACCAAACCAAGGTTCACCTAAACCCAAAATAGGATCAACATGCATAGAATAGTTATAGCGTTTTTATTGTCGAGTTTGAGCGGCCTAGCTTTTGCTCATGGCATGTCTGCCGAAGACCAGGCTCGTATCCTCAATGCAGGACTTCTCGAGTATATGCAGCTTGGTGCCACGCATATGCTTTCCGGTTACGACCATTTGCTGTTTTTATTTGGGGTAGTTTTCTTTTTAACTCGATTTAAAGACATTCTAAAATTTATCACCGCCTTTACCGTCGGTCAYTCGATCACGCTAATCGTTGCAACCTTGCTTGAGATAAGCGCAAACTATTATCTTATTGACGCCGTCATTGCGCTAACCGTGTGTTACAAGGCCTTTGATAACCTCGACGGTTTTAAACGATATTTTCAAATGTCGTCGCCAAATTTAACKTGGATGGTATTTGCTTTTGGCCTAATCCATGGCTTTGGTTTATCGACTCGCTTACAGCAATTGCCGCTAGGCACCGATGGATTGGTATTAAAAATACTTTCATTTAACGTCGGGGTGGAGTTGGGGCAAATCGTTGCGCTAAGTATTATGCTCGTCATTCTTGCAGGCTGGAGAAAAACGGCATCGTTCGAGCGTTTTAGCAAGGCATCCAACATCGGCTTAATGCTGTTTGGTGGGCTTTTACTGCTCATGCAGCTTCATGGTTACCAGCACACACAGTTCCCAGATGAATTTCCGCTGAATACTGACGATCACTTTCATATTCACGAGGATATGGAAGCCGAAACATCGCCACTAACAAACTATCCAAATAAATTGAATTTTGACGATATCTATTCGCAAGATGAGGTGTTGCATGACGACAATTCATACCAAGACGAACATTCGCATGACGGCGAAGATTTCCACTCTCATTAATCACTCATTAATCGCTTATTTATAGGTAAGGTAATTTTATGAAAATAGGTATCTCAGTTCTTTTCTCGTTAGTATTGCTTATGAGTCAGCAAGTTTTTGCTCACGGGGGAGGCCATGCTCACGGCCCAGTTACAGAGGCGCAGGCCTTTACCATAGCGGCTGACGCGGCAATGCAATTAACTGTTAACGATATAGGTTTAGCCATCGGCAAGTTACCTGCTAGCTGGGCATCAGTGCCTGTAGAGCAAATGTCGATGTATAAAAAAGATAAAGCTTATTACATCGTCGCTCTTATTAATACTAGTGAGAAAAAAACGCTTTATATCCTGATGGCACCAGATGGCGGAACCTATGATGCTAACTTTTCTGGGGTATTTGAAGGGCTTAAATAGGTGTAAAAAGCCTTTTGGGTGAGCAGGGGACGTCAAGGAAAGGGGGTGGCGTCTGTTAAGGCGCCAATAAATATAAATCTATATGTGGCCGAAGATCGTGCAGTGACGTGATGCCGTTGTTTAAGTGCTGCACTATACAAAACCACCTTAGACTCCTGTCTTCTCATGCCCTCTCGAAATACCGGTATATATACCGGTAAATTTAATGGAGTTTCTTGCCACATATCACTAGAGTGGAGCCACTAAGACGATACTGGAACCGGTAATGATTTCGATAACACCATACCTTCAAGCCGATACGCTAGGGGAGTATCAAGATAAATTGCTAGAGCTTTATATGGCAGACGCAGCTCTAAACAAAACTATCCCTGAGTCAATTCGAAAGTCTACCGAATGGCTCCTGAGGCAAGTCAATTGCTTTTACAGCAACAAGATTGAGGGCAATCCAACTCACCCAAAGGAGTTACTTAAAACTCAAGAAGTCGGCGGCTCGGACAATGCGCGAGAATTTACCGGCGCCATATTAGAGTTATTAGCGCATCTCGAAGCCCAGCTTAAGGCTAAAAATACTTCCACCTCTATGGCTGGAGTGTGTAAGCAAGATTTTATTAAAGGCTTGCACCAGTCATTCTATGAGCACCTTCCCGAGGAACTCCTAACAGTAAAGGATACCGGTGGGAGGGTGGCAATTGATAAAAATGGTAAACCTCTCCTAATTGTACCCGGTGAATACCGAACTTTACCGGTCAAAGTTGGTACGCACGAACCTCCTGTCGCAACGGAGTTAAATGCCTATATGAGCTGGTTGGAGCAGATGTTTAATCCCGAAAGGATTCACGGGACTAATCGAGTTATAGCTGCGGCGGCCTTACACCATCGCCTAGCGTGGATTCACCCATTTCAAGATGGGAATGGGCGTGTAATTCGCCTCCTAACAGATTGTTATATGCGGTGTGCCGGTTTTGGCGGTTATGGCTTGTGGTCTATAACAAGAGGCTTTGGGCGCGACACCCAAAGCTACTATGCCGCTCTTGCAGAAGCAGACAAACCGAGGCAAGGGAATAGTGATGGCAGGGGGATTCTGTCGGACGCTGGGCTTTTACATTTCACTAAGTACTTCATCGAGACGGCTCTTGATCAGGTGAAATATTTTTCGGATCTATTGGAGCCTAGAAAACTTGGAATAAGAGTTGATTACTACTTTGAAATGAGAGCTAAAGGCGGGCTTCCGAGTTCATCTGGAGATGATTTGCCGTTGTTAAAAATAGCCGCAAGAGGTATATACCGTTTGTTGCTAGAAAAGGGCGCTATGAGCAGAGCAGCAATTTGCCAGCACCTTGGAAAAGGCGAGCAGACACTACGTCCTATTTTAAAACAGATGGATTCTGAAGGCTTAGTTAGCGCTAAACCAAAAAAGGATATTGAGTTAAAGGTTTCTACAAATGCTGTTGAATTCTTGTTTCCTCAAATTTGGTAGGCGTAGTAGGGGTATGTGCTGGGCTCTCTCTACGGTATTCAGGTGTTAATTTAAGGGTTGTTGAAGCGCTTTTTGTTTTAAAATCCTAATTTTGCAACAATTACTGGTACTACAAACAGGGTAGAGCAGTAAGTCAAGGTTTCAAGGCTTAGATAATGTGATCATATTTAGTCGGCTTTCATCTTTAGTTGGGTTTGTGGTATTTGGTCAATAAACGATCCAGTTGATCGGCAAATTGCTTACGGTCATTTTGGCTTAGTGGCGGCGGCCCCCCGGTATTGACGCCACTTGAGCGCATAGTCTCCAAAAAGTCGCGCATATTCAAGCGTGCTCGGATATTGTCCTTGCTTAAGCGTTCGCCGCGAGGGGTAAGCACTAGACCGTCCTTTGCAATCACGTCCGCCGCCAAGGGGATGTCGCTAGTGATGATCAAATCTCCAGACTCCGTACGCGCTACAATTTCATCATCCGCCTTATCAAAGCCTGAGCTGACTTGTAACATATTGATCAGTGGTGAGGCGGGCGTAGCTAGAGCCTGATTAGCTACTAGGGTTAACTGAATCTTCTTGCGTATGGCCGCTTTAAACAGGATCTCTTTTACAACTACCGGGCACGCATCAGCGTCTATCCATATCTTCATTTGTTAAAAGCCTGTATAAATTAAAAGCCTGTATAAATTAATATGCTGTATGTAAATTCAGAATAAATTAAAAATATATCGAAAAAAAATGTCGACTGTCTCATCATCTGAGACAGTCGGTGTGCATAATAGCCAGCGTTGTCACCGAGACAGGACGTTGAGCTAAGCATGCTCTAAGTTGACCTGGGAAGGTCATCTAGCCCCGCCACCTAGATAGCTCTCGGTAGGCAATTTTATGACCAAACATTGTATTTATGACCAAACATTGTATTCATGACCTGAGTGAAAGAGGATGCCAATCATGCAAGAGAGTAAAACGAATGTTGCCCCAAGCTATCAAAGCTTGTCTGCCTTGTTGCGTGCGCATGGTATCGCACTGAGTCCACGTCGTGCTAACAAAATACTACAAGAAGCGGGGGTTTTACTGTGCTTAATACGGCCAAACTTCAATATGACTAATGGGTATCGACGTTTCTACGTGCTCAGCAGTAAAGGTCTTGATTATGGTAAAAATACCCCGAGCCCAGTTCACCCAACACAGACCTCCCCTGTGTACTACAGTGAAGCCTTTCCCGCCCTAGTCGAGCGGTATTTTACGACGCGCATGCGGCATCTCTCCCCGGTCGCGTAAAAACACGGAAAAATAATAATAGGCAGGGATGCCAAACACCTACGTTGCCGGACGCATCGTGGGTGTTCTTCGTGGTGTTCTTTTTGTTGTGCTTGCTTATATCTTATGCCTTCACTGCGGCATACTTCTTGGCCACACTTTCGTGGCGCTTAACACTGGCACCAAGATGAGCCTTCATTGCCGCGCTGGCCATTTCGGCACTTCCCAGCTCAATGGCTCGTGTAATATCGCGATGCTCATCTTGAATGGAGTTAAAAAAGGTTTCACGCTCAGTGGCATTCATTTCGGCGGTAACCAGGCTTCGGCCCGGTACGACGGCTGAGCCAATGTACTTGATAAAGCGAGAGAAGTAGGGGTTGCCGCTTGATTCAGCAATGGCGAGGTGAAAATTTAAATCCTCATCGGCTGACTCGAGGTCTTGCGCGATAGCGCCTTCCATTTCTACCATGCAGCGTTTGATTTCAGCGAGCTGCTCTTCAGATCTTAATACGGCTGATTTTGCCGCAATTTCAGTCTCGACAGCCATTCTAAGTTGCAGAATATTTATCGCGTTATGTATGGATTCATACTCTACACAGTCTATTACAAATGCCTTTTGCGGATTGTTACCGGTGACAAAAACCCCCGCGCCTTGACGGCTTTCGACTAACCCGTGAGCCCTCAACTGTGCGACAGCTTCGCGAACCACGCTTCGGCTTACGCCTGCTTGCTCTTCTATTGTTTTTGATGAAGGTAGTTTTTCGCCACGCTTTAACTTTCCGCTTAGGATTTCATCGCGCAGTGATTCGGCGAGTTCATTGGTTAAGCTTTTGCTTTTTTGAACCGGTGAAATATTAAAGTCTTGCATTCAGTAGGGCTCCAATAAGCGTGTGGGTCGGCGCACTTTTACATGTAAGATATATTATATCACCTTTTCAAATTGCCATTTTTGATGCCGAAGGAAGAGACTATTCTATAGTCGCATTTTTTTATTGTTTCTATTTCGAACTGGTTTGTTTTTTCATAAAAGGTAATTTTACCGGATAAAACAACAGCTTATAGTGGATTCTTGGTTTGTCTTATTCAGGCGGTGTTGGTTCCTAGCGCATTTTTAACAGAGACCATCGTTGCTAAAAGCAACTTGTGTGATAACACACAAGCATATCACCTAGAGGTCGTAAGCCGACGCTTTAATAGAACCGAACTAAAGAAATCTATGCATGCCAGTAAATTATGAAGACCGTTATGCCGTTAGCCCGAATGAAGCAAAAACCTTTGGCACAGAAGAGCTTAGATCCGTCTTCTTAGCTCCAAATCTTTTCGTTCAATGGGACGTTTACCTTAAGTCTTTATTCTTTTTATCAGAAGGCGTAGCGAAACAATTCAAAAAACAAAACAGTGGCGGCAAGATAATTAATATCGCTTCGATGCTATCATTTCAGGGCGGGATTCGCGTTCCTTCATGCACGGCATACGATCGCTGTAGGTGGTGGCTGGTTAGCGTGTTAATTACTTGTTTAAGAGGGTGTCGATACATGAATTATTTTAAGCGCCTAAAAAAATATCTTTGGTGTTTGGCGGCTTTCCCGGTCAGTTAAACGCTCAGGGGAAGCCTAACGAAATGGCAGATTTAACTAACGATGACTTTGCCGAGATCTGAGCCCTGGTAAGTGCACTGTGATCCAGGTAAAACAGGAGGTTCGGTGACGTTATGTGCAAGAGCTATTAGCTGACAGAATAGTACTTAAGATCTTTAAGTCAAATTGACCTATCTATAGGTGCTTGTGCGAGGTGGGTTCCAAAAAAACGGTGCTACACTCTCTAGTCAGGAGATCTTTTTATGAAATTATACCTAACTTGTAGCTTATTGTTTGCGGTTCTGGGCTTGTCCTTAAATAGTAGCGCTGAATCTATTAAAATGGGAAAGAATGAATACCGCTTACCTGACAAACTCTTGGCTGAGGCTTTGAGGCGTGGTGGCCGCTACGATTTAAGTTTTAGCTTTCAAGATCTTGAGTACGTTGAATTAAGTACGATCTTGGCGCAAGTCGAAAACCGTGATATTGATATCTTTAAAACCCTCACGACCCAAGAATATGAACAGCGCTTTAGGCCTATTCGCATCCCCTTGTATCGCGGGCTTTTAGGCATGCGTATTGGTATCGTGAAACGCGAAAATGAAAACTTGTTCAAAAACGTAGGCAGTCTTGGTGATATGAAGCACTTTAGTGCCGGGTCTGGCCGGTTTTGGGCGGATACTGATATTTTAGAGTCCAACGGAATTCCGGTTACAAAGGAGCTGAAATATACCAATATGTTTCGGATGCTAGAGGCTGAGCGTTTTGACTTCTTTCCTCGCGGTGTTCATGAGCCATGGAGTGAGGTAGTTCGTGAGGCTTCGTTGAATCTTACCGTTGAAAAATCCCTTATGCTCTACTACAAAGTACCGTTCTATTACTTTGTCCACAAAAATAATAAGGTTTTGGCGGATCACATCACCGAGCAATTTGAAAGCATGATCGCGGATGGCACCTTTGTACGTTTCTTTTACGAAAACGAAGAGATAAAAGCAGCGCTAGAGAAGTCAAACATTGCAAGCCGAAAAGTGCTTCGCTTGGATAATCCAACTTTACCCGAGAAGACCCCGGTCGACCGGGCTGAGTTGTGGTTTTCGCCTGAGGAACAATATCTTACTCAAAATGACCTTTAAATCAGGGCTTTTCTTCGGCCTTCTTACCTGAACTAAAGAACTTAACTGCTTGTGACACCATTGTGCGGCGAGCTGGGTCAATGGCACGGTAGTGGGAGATCATGTAAGCCTTGGGGTCAACAAAGCAGTGCACGGCTATTTCCCTACTCTCATGAATAGTGCCGACGGCTGTGTTCATGAAGATCAAGAAAAGCCCTTGTTCGTCGTCAAAGCGAGTCGAATGACCATCGACGTAGGAGCGTTGCATACTGGATCCGTATCTGAGTCGTGTTTTTTGCTCACAAACCTTAGTCGCATCCATTAGTCCAAAGGGTAGCTGTTTGTAATCTCTGGAATCATCGTAATATTTGCCCGAATGCTCAATGTCGGTATTGCTTGCGAACCAGATTAGTATGGCGAGTAGCAGTATTGCGCTGCAAGATATTAAAATCCTGAGTCCTACCGAAAGTGAGATGCTGACTTCGCGGAGTGAGAAAAACCTTGCCTTTAAGGCTGTCCACGGTGTTGGCATTTAACTGGGCTCCTAGTTGCTTAATATAGCAACAAGTGTATGTGGCGTCTGATAATCCCCAAAAGTATACACCCTAATATCTGGTGGGGTGTGGCATACTCTAGGTTTGTTTGTTCTATCAAAATAGGAAATTACAGTAGGTAAATCATGAAGCTTTATGGAAGTTATTCCTCTCCCTTTGTTCGTCATTGTCGTATCGTATTACTTGAAGTTGGTTTTGAGTCTGAATTTATTGAAACAGATGCTAGTGCCAGTGCAGAGCGGTCACCTGCGAAGAGGGTGCCGTTTTTCTCGGACGAGGGCATACAGCTAACGGACTCCAGTTCAATTGTTCGCTATTTGCGTGAAAAAGCAGGGCAAAATTTTTTACCAAACTGCATCGAGTTAGATCGCTACTGTCTGATTAATGCTGCGCTGGACTCGGCGATTAACTTGTTTTTTTTAGAGCGAAGTAACCCTGAGTTGGTTGACGGTGCATATATAACGTGCAATCGTGCTCGAGTTGATGCTATTTTGAGCGAGCTTAATGCCACGCCTTGGCCTGCGGCGCTAGACGGTAACGACTTGCTTTGGCGGCTGGCCTGCTTTTTAGATTGGGGTTTATATCGTAAACGCTATAGCTTTGATCAGCACGAAAACTTGATGAGCTTCCTAGATGCGGCGAGAAAACACGACTTGTTTATTCAAACAGCGCCGCCAGCTTAGTTTAATATTTTATCTTGAAAAAGCTCAGCAAGCTAAGTTGTTGGGCTTTTTTTTAAATGAAAATCAGTGTTTGGCGACAAGCTAGGCTTTGTTTGTTCGTCTTTGTCTTGATTTTCAAATAAGTTATCACATTTTTATTTTAATCCGCAAAAAACACCCAACCGCTATTAGCGGCTGGGTAGGGCGCTTATTCGAAATTAGTTTTTATATAGGCGCCAGTTGTTACAGTTGCCTGATATGTAATAACCGCTAGTATAGGTGTTGAATGTGCAGTTGTAGGGCCACGATTGAGACTCCTCAATGCCCATTTGGACTGTGTCTCCAGGACAGCTTACAGTGTAAGCTGTATAGATAGTCGAGCCGAATCCGGTCTGGTAAGTTTGTGTAAGGCTGCATGATGATGGAGTATTACCCGTGCTCGGGTCGTTAAATTCAAATATCTTTGTGCCAGCGTTTGCGAACGAGGCTGCGCCAAAAGCTAATAAAGCCAATGCAATTTTAGTTTTCATGTTAACACCTGTAGAGGATTATTTTTTACGTGATTTTTTGAAATGTTCGATAAATTTATTTATCGCGAAAGATGTTAACAAGTTATTTTTGAAGTATCAAGTGTGGGTGTTTAATTTGGCGCCACTGTGATCAGGTTTTTGAGTGGTTTCTTTAAGTTTTGCAGGTGTGAAATTCTATTTTTTATGTTTTAAGTGGGGTTTGGCGCCAAATCGACCGAATTGTTGTCGTGTTAAGTAACATGCTGGCGTGATATTGATTTTTTGTGTCGATAAAGATATTTATCTGTATTTTTTTTTATGTTTGTGTTTTTATATTTGTGGTGCTTAGGCGATCGGTTTGTGCTTGAAGTTTAATTGAGTTTTATAAGCGAAATTCTATTTAGGTTTAGGTTTTTGAGAGGGCTCAGTGAGCCCTCTCAAAACATCTCGATTATTATGGTCGGCGGTTTTTAATTCCGGTATCTTTATTGTTTATACTCAATGTGTTTTTTTCTTCCCAGTACGATTTAACGCTTTCACGTCCGCGTTTGTCGGCCCAGTTTGTGAGAGTCTCGCGCTCACCTTTAAACTCTAAAAACGGGACGGCAAAACCGCAAGAGTCTTGCACAAGTGTTATATCGAGTTCAAATATTTGTCGGGCACCGGTGTAGCTCGGGAACATGCCTGCAAGGTCATTCCATTTGTCATCATGTGCATGGGTGACGTTTGCATTGCCGTAAAGCCTCAGAATAAGCGGTTGTTTATCGAAAGAGCAAAACATCAGGGTCATACGGCCATTTTCGGCGACGTGTGTTGCTGTTTCGTTACCGCTGCCGGTGAGATTAAGCCAAACGACTTTATTTTTGTTTATCACTCTTAAGCTATCCATGCCTTTTGGGGATGTATTGACGAAGCCTGTCTCGCCAGCCGTAGCGACAAAGAATAGTGGCTGCTTTTGAATGAATTCAAAGTGCCGCTCGTTAAGGTGTGGAAATTTTTCAGACATGTATTGCTCCTTGTGTACTTTGGTATTTGCTTGGTTTTGGTTTTAAATGTTTGCTTGCTACTCTAATTCTGATTTCCAATTCTGGTTTTTAATTGTAGCGCTTACTCCTCATCTCGAAATTCGAATAAGCTGTTATTGCCCATATCAGAAATATAAAGGGTTAGCTCGCCACTACCAGGCTCAGCAAAATATGACACCGACAGTTGCGGATTGCTGCCGTCACTTGATGTGGCTGCAGTTGAAAAATTAGCGAAAATCTCGCTAGCCTCTTTTTGGTCATTACTCGGTAAAATGATTTGGCAGTTTTCCGATTTACAGCTGACGCTCAGAGGCGCTATGTGGCTGAGTGATTCGTCGTTATCCAGCAATTGATAGAGTTGATCTTCTTTTTGTACGGCCCAGTCATAGTCTAGTTCTTCGCTTTCGTAGCGTTCTCGCAAAACTTGATTATAATCCTCAGCCTTTTGTGAGTCTAAAAAATTTCGTATTGAGTCGACGTGTTGTCGCTCTCGGTCGATACGCTTGTATACTTCTTGAGTAATTGTTTTTGTTAAAGATTCTCTTATCTCGGCGGTCGTTTCGGCTACAGTTGTTTTGAGTGCCTTGCTCTCGTTTTGTTCGAGCTCTACTGCTTCTTGGGTTTTTTGGCTGGCAGGGGCAATATTTGATGTAGCGCTTAAGTTGGTTTGATCTGGTAAACACTCGGCTTGGAGTGTTAGCGGCATTGGCTTTGGCGTCTCGATTGCCGTTGTTTTATTCGCCTCGGCGRGGTTGTTTGGTGTCGTGTGGGAGAATTTATAGGTAAGTGCCGCACTGGCAAGTGCTGTACCTAGGATAATGCCGCTCTGTTTAAGCCACTGCATACTGCTCTCCAGTGTTTACCGTATGCTACTTATACGGTTCGGTTTTAATTGTAGGCTATGGTATCAGTGGGGCTTTGGGTTGGCTAGATATCAGTGCTTACCTCGTAAATTAACCATTYCTGTAAACGTTGCACCTTACTTAGAATAATTTCAACACGCTCAACTTAACATCTTCAGTGTTTGGGGTTTTGTTTTGGGGCTGAAGGGTTTGGGGCAGCAAGCCCTGATCGGTAAACTATAATCAAACGGATACTGTGACACAGATCRGCAATACCGACGAGCTATACCTACAAAAACAGACATTCAAATAATTTGCACTCGTATGGAGACATTATGCAATCGATCAAGTTAAGCCTACTTAAATTATGCCTTTTGATAAGCCTAGCCGCACTCTACGGATGTGGGCGTGACAATCCGAACCTTACCGCCAACGATCCTGACCCGCAAACGGGCAACGCCGCTGATCCGCAAGTAGATGATGACCCGATCATCGATGACGGCACTCAGTGTCGGATAGACCCAATAACGCGCACCACCGGCGTTCAAACCGTGCTAAATCTAGATGCTGGCGATACATCGCCGGTGCTGGTGCTTAGACGACTAAGCGCCGAAGGGAATGATGTTGGTGTTGTAAGGTCGGGGCGGATAAGCGCAAGCGCTACGGAACAACGTGGCGGCGTCTTTACCTTACCCCTCTTCAATGATTTTAATACCACGGATATCATGTTTGATATTCAGTTAAGTGCAGCCTCAGGGCGCTCTGGAGCGGTTTATATTACTTTAGGAACCTCCGAAGGCGTGCCTGCTCAAGTTAATTCGTTTAACGATATTCGCATTTTGGTAAGCGTTATTAATGCGCAGATATCTGCGCCACCAGCGCCTCAAACGGCAATTGATGTGCTTGCCAACGCTGTGGATCTTGGCGGGGGGAACTACCGAATTGAGTTTGTCGCGCAGGCTGTTGGGGAACCCTCACAGATTGGTGTTTCATTTCAGAGCGGTAACGCTAACGAAATTGGTTTAGGTGCCTCCGTAATGGGCATAAGCCTTCCCGGTATTCCCGCAGTGTCGAATGCTTATCCGGCGCAATCAATTGATATCCAAGCGCCTGATGGTAATGCGATAAGCCATAGGGCGGTTGCAGGTGAGTCTGCGGGTAGCATAGCAACACAGCTTAGTTTGCGAGATGGCGTCCGAGCGTCGGCTAGTACTCGTGCGACTTTGTCTAATTTTGTTAGTCCCACCGGCGATATGGTGGTTACGCTCAATGGCTTGGCTTTAACCTCGACCTCCCTATTTGATTTAGATGTAGAGCTTAACGCCTTATCTGAAACGTCACTGGCAGGCTTTACTGCAACGATGGATGCGGACGGTGCAAATTTACTGCTGACGCTCGCAACAGGGGAAGATATTGTCGTCGGCATTAGTTCAACTATCGACGGCGATTCGCTCATGGTAACGGGGCGGGCGGATGCGGGTTCGCAAGTCTTGGAGGTTGATGCCTTGGGGGATGGTGTTGCCCTAGGTAATGTAAACGCTACCACCGAGCAGATAGTTGTGGGTGGTACTGTCGATATCTTTTTATCTCCAGGGTATCAGCTTTGGAATCCTCAACCTGTTATTGGTCTTTTCCAGCCCCTTGGCGACACCTCTGATCCTCTAAACCCACAATTGATGAGGGTCTATGAAAACAGCTTCGACCCAGATAAGTTAGAAACTTTTAACTTTGTTAGCACGCAGGAAATTTATGATAGCCTGGGCATCGAACATACTTTGAGCCTGTTTTTTGTTAAGCAGCCTTTTAACTCTTTTGATCTAGATTTAGAGTTAAACCATTGGGAAGTACATGTGCAAATTGACGAGCGAGATGTTGGTGACCCGGACACCGGACTTTCGCCGCCGGATAATACTCAGGCAACGCGCTTAACGCGTAAGCTGTTATTTGATTCGGGCGGCACCTTAAGCCAGGGTGCAGATGCTATGTTAATTTCAAATTGGCAACCTCTTACTAACGACGGTGTGCCAAATGGCGCTGCTGGGCCCGAGAATGTATTAGTGGGAGGTGGGTTACCTGTTATTCTCTCGTCGACCAGTTCAAACTTTGAGCTCACTCTCGTGGGGTCGACGCAAACCGGCTCCGTATACCGTGTGTTAGAGGCTGTGCAGAATGGTGCTGGTGAGTTGGGGGTTGATTGTATGTAGTTTCGAGCAGTTGATTATTATCTCTCGTAAGGCGCTTGGAAATTATAGTGTCTCATACGCGTAAAAAAACCGCCGGAGCAAGTCCGGCGGAAAATACGATAAACCATTTACCTTTATTTGCCTCACCTTGAGGCAGCTTGCGCCTGTAGATTTTTATGGGCGCGGGTATATTCCTACCAACGGCCAGTGCTGGGGACTGGTGTATTACTACCAATGGCGGCGTCGTTTAAATAAAGTTGAAATGCACCGGCGGAGTTAATAGACCCAACCCGAAAGGTTACCTTGTAGTTGATGTAGCCCTCGGCTTTGGTGGTCAACGTTTGTGTTTGAGCGCTACTGTGATTAGGGCATAACACTACAATTGTGAGTAAGGCTAAAAGTGTCTTGTTTAGGGTTTTCTTCGTAGTCATAAACTACCCATATATTATTGTTTTTGTTCTTGCTTGCTGCGGCTACAGTGAAGCGAAAATGGCGTTCCGATGCGTCTCAGGGATCGAAAAGCAGTCAGTGGAACCCCAAGTTGTGATTTGGTTCTCGTTTTTGCTGGGAGGAGGTGGGTCAAAGGATGTCATTGCGACAGGTGATAAACGGCACTAACTTACGAGGTGCGCTGAGAGGTGCTTAACCCAGGACGGGGAGCAGGTAAGCGACTTGGGAGCGACGCGTTTAGTGATTATCATGTATGTCTGAAGGGCGAAATAAGATTGTTTGCCTAAAAAATAGTAAACCTCACTTTGAGAAATACATTTAATGAAACCTAAGCGCGTAAATAAACGCACTAAAATTTATAGCGCCAACATTTATAATCTCTGTAGCCTAAACGTGTGCTTGCTTGCCATCAGTTTTTTTATTGTTGCAGCAAATGCTTTTGCAAGCATTCCCCAACAGCAGTCGCCGATCCAGGTAAATGCTTTAGCCAAAGTTAAGCTAAACAAAATTGAAACCCCGGAACTGACAAGTATTGGCGGCATACTCGCCATGGCTCAAGACGGCGAAGGTTTTTTATGGTTCGGTGGCCGAAATGGCTTACTCCGTTATGACGGTTACGAGTTTAAAGCCTACCAGCATCACCCCGAGCAAAGTGGAACCTTGAATCATAACTTTGTGACGAGCTTATTGTTCGATAGTCAACAGCGGTTGTGGGTTGGAAGCCACCAAGGGCTAAACCTATATGATCCAATCCAAGACAGATTTACCTCAATATCCGCCTCCCACCCAGAACTTGAAATTGACACGATAGAAGCACTCTATGAGGACGCCGAAAAGAGCCTTTGGATTACTACGTCTAGCGTAAAGGTGTATCGGTATTGGCGCGATGAAGATCGGCTTGAAATACATGATCTATCGCGTGCTGAGTCCTCAGGTGATCGTGCTATTTATGCCATGTTAGCCTTGAGGCAGCCCGGGGCCGACTCCTCAATGTGGTTTGGTGTCAGTGGCGGATTGATTCGTTATGATCCGAGCAGCGGGGGGAAGCTGTTTTTTCCACTTAACGATGACGATCAAAACACCGTTGATAACTACGTGAGAAGCCTTCATCACCTGCCATCGCAAACCCATGGTGAGCCGGGAATTTTTTGGGTCGGCACTGATCAGGGCTTAAGGCTTTTTGATCTTGCCCAGCAAGATTTTGTTAACTCGGAGCTTCCTCATCTAAAAGGCACAACCGTTCGCGCTATTGTTGCCGACGCTTCAGGAAAGCATTGGCTTACTAGCGATGGCGGCGGGCTTACTGTGTATGAGCCTAGCAGTAAAAAATACGAGATTTTTGATCAGAGCCGAGGCTTTATAAATAATAAGGTAATCACCTTACTGGTGGATCGTAGTGGTAGTGTTTGGGCCGGGCACTACCCGAGTGGTGTATCCGTGCTGCACCCCTTGACGATCTCAGCAAACATTCTAAAAGGAGCCGCAGAGGGCGGTCGTTTAACGGATAGTGATGTACTTGCCCTTGCTGAGGATCACAATGGGGATTTATGGGTCGGTACTGAGAATGGTTTGAATCGTATTGCTGTAGGTTCAGAGGGCGTGATTAATTCAAATAAAGTCAATCATTATCGCCACAAGGGGAATGCCGGTAATAGCCTACCGGCTTCCGCTGTGACGGCGATAAGCGTTTCCTCGGATACGGTTTTGTTGGGTACGTGGATGGGCGGCTTGAGTGAGTTAAATATGAGCGACTCAATATTTAGGCATTTTCCCGCCGCATCGTCGAGAATATCACCACAGTTTATTTTCCGCGATAGCCAAGCGCGTTTATGGTTAGGTTATAACGAAGGCTTAAGCGTAATTGACCCAGTAATAGGCTTACAAAAACCCATGTATTATTTTACCGCTTTATCTATGATTGAATCAAAAAATGGATTCTTCTGGGTTGGCGGCACTGATGCTGTTTATCAATTAGATAAGCAGGGCGGCCTAATAAAAACATTTAGTGTTAATTCAGAAATAGCGAACAATTTACCCCGAGGTGACATTTTCGGGCTTTTAGAAGATGACAAAGGCGACTTATGGCTTGGCTCAAAAGGGGGCTTACTGCGATTAAAAAAAGGCGCTAGCACCTTTGATCTATTCACAAAATCCGATGGATTATTAAATCCAGAAGTGAGTTGTATTGTTGAGCAAGATGCTCGCTATTTATGGTTAGCAACATCTAAGGGTTTGACCCGCTTTGATCGAGAGGCTCAAGTTTTTTATCACCTAACACAAGCCAACGGTCTAGCGGGGGATCAGCATAAGCGTAATACCTGTCTAAAGCGTCGTAACGGTCAGCTAGTTTTTGGTAGCACCAAAGGTTTAACCATGTTTAAGCCCGGCGATGTTCATTCCTCCTTAAACTCTTCAGCTGTCGTATTGACTCACGTGTCTGTTCTGGGGGAGGAGGAGAATGGGCCATCCATTTTCCGTGGCGTAGATGAAATTTCGCTTTCGTATAAACAATCCTCCTTTGCATTGCAGTTCTCGGCGTTAAATTTTTCTGAGCCAGAGAATGTTCGTTACAGTTTTTTACTAGAGGGTCATGATACTCAGTGGAGCCCCTTATCTTCAAACCGCAAAGTGAATTATTTGGGCCTTAGCCCGGGGGAATACACCTTTAAAATAAAAGCGATGTACCCGAGTGGTATTTGGAGCCCCAGTAAATCCGTGCTAATTACCTTAGCCTCGCCTTGGTGGTTAAGTCGTGTTGTCTACTTGGTTTATGCCTTGGTTTTGTTGTTACTGCTTGGGGCGCTTTATGTATTTGGTAAAAAGTGGCGGCGCCATCGGGAGCAGATTTTAATTATGCAGAAAAAATCTGCAGCTGAGGCGAAATTAAAACAACAAGAGCAGGAAAAGCTTGCTGTATACGCCAAAAAAGTATCACTTTTTTTTGAAACATCTAAACCGTATTTAGACCCTGATTTAAGTCTCGGGATGTTGTCTAAGTTTTTGGGTTTACCGGGGAGAGATATTTCCACTGCAATTAACAAACACCTACATTCCAGCTTTGCTGAACTTGTGAGTGGTTATCGGGTGAAGGAAGCTAAGCGTTTATTAGAGAGCGATCGTAAAAAGAGCATTACCGACGTGATGTTAGAGGCCGGGTTTAATAGTAAAGCCACATTCTATCGCGCATTTCGTGCCGCATGTGATATGACGCCTAGTGAGTATCGCTCTGCAAGGCCGTAATACATTCTTTTTGGCGCGAAAACCCATATGTAGGCGCGTTGAATGTTGATTTGGATATATATGGCTAAAACGTTATCTTTTTTGCCTATATTCACGTCTTCAGCTATCGACGACGCTATATCAATCCGTTAAGTTACCCACACTGGCTGATGAGTGCAGGTAGCACTTTTATTGGTGGCTCTTTGATATAAGCAGGATAGGGTATGGACAGTGGTAAAACCTTAGCGGCGGACACCGTTAAAATAGCGATGCCGACAGCAGCAAGATTAAGAAAGTTAGATCGTTATGAGGCTCTTGTTAACTTGCAAATAGGTTCAACGATGAAGCGTCTCAGGAAGGTACATTCTTTAACGAATTGTAACTATTCAGCTCATTCAGCATAAATCTTGCTTAAAATATCTTAATGAGTCGAAAACACTTAATATTTATGCAAGAGGTTAACTAAATATATATAATGCACGCCAACTTTCTCAATACTTTTAAGTGGGCGCTGTGTCAATTGATGGCATTAACATAACAGAAGCAATTGCAAATGCTAAAGCAGCAATTGATAGCGATAAAACCTTGTCGCCAGGTACCCGCTCTGTTATTGAGGTATTGCTGCTTGTGGTGACCCTTCTGTCAAACAGGATAGGCGTTAATAGCAATAACAGCAGCAAGCCTCCATCAAGCGACCCCAATAGAGAAAAGAAGACTCGCAAGAAAAGCAATAAGCCGCAAGGCGGGCAAGAAGGTCATGCAGGCTCTACACTTGAGCAGGTTGAAAATCCCGATCAAACAAACGAATTAAAGTTGAATCGAAAGACCTTGCCTCCCGGTAAATATATGCCCGGAGGACATGAGTCTCGACAAGTTGTTGAGATCGAGATCTCCCGCTTAATTATTGAGTATCAGGCGGAGGTTTTGATAGATGAAAAAGGTAAACGTTTTGTCGCTGATTTCCCTAAAGGGGTCACTAGGCCAATCCAATACGGCTCTAGCCTAAAAGCCCATGCGGTTTACATGTCTCAGTACCAATTAATTCCATATAAGCGTATAGAAGAGTACTTCGCAGATCAGTTGAGCATCCCTTTAAGTGCTGGGTCGATTTTTAATTTTAACAAACAAGCTGCTCAGCTGACCAAAACACTTGGCGCCGAAGATCGAATCAAATCTGAATTGCGCAAATCGAATCAAATGCATGCAGATGAAACAGGTATCAATATTGGCGGCAAAAATCACTGGCTTCATTGCGCCTCAAACGTGCAATGGACGCACTTTCATCCTCACAAGGAGCGAGGCAAGGGGGCAATGGATGACGCGGATGTTTTACCGCACTTTGGAGGCGTATTATCTCATGACCACTGGAAGCCATATTATAGCTACACCGCATGCAAGCACTCTCTTTGCAATGCCCACCATGTTAGAGAGTTAGAATTTGCAAGCGAGAAAGACAATCAAAAATGGGCAGCGCAAATGCAAACATTACTCTTCGCCATCAACGACAAAACGCATGAAGCAGGCGGAACCCTATCTAGCAGGCAAGAGAAGTATTACCGTAAAAAATATAGAGCATTAATAAGTAAAGGTGAAGCTGAATGCCCTGGTCCAAATCCATCAGACAGGAAAAAAGGTCAAAGGGGCAGATTAAAAAAATCAAAATCTAGGAACCTACTTGATAGGCTTCGGGATTTTGAATGTGATGTATTGAGGTTTATGGTCGATGCGGACGTACCGTTCACCAACAACCAAGGTGAGAATGACATAAGGATGACAAAAGTGCAGCAGAAAATATCTGGCTGCTTTCGCTCCATGGAAGGGGCTGAGATTTTTTGCTCAACGCGAGGCTATATCTCCACTTGCCGCAAGCAAGGTGTTGGTGCAACTCACGCACTTACATCATTGTTTGGTGGCACTCTACCTTCAATTTTTAATTAATTGAGCTGAATAGTTACAAAAGTTGATGATAGCGATAAAGTTTGTATTTATTGCCGTCAATCATTGGAAGATGAAAATTCAATAAAACTGATAAAAGCATACGGTAGATTTTTAAAAGATGAATCCGAGATGAAATTAAATAATTCTTTAAAAGAGGTAAAGTGTTTAAAAAATAAAGTTGAAGGTATGTCTGTTGAGTTGAAAGTTAAAGATAATATTCAAAAGATATTTCGGGGGAATCAGTTTGAAGAGGGTGGTGCCACATTTTATGAAATTATTATTGATGCAAATGCTAAGTTTAGTGTAGAGAAAGAAGAGTTGTTAAATAAGCTAAATGTAGAGGGATTAGTTGTAGAAGTTGACTTGTTTGACATAAAAAATATCAGTAAAAAACTAAATTTTATATCTGAAGGCATTAAAAAAGAAGTTGATAGGTTATCTGAAGAGGAAGAAAAAAAATCCGATGAAATTAAAAGGGTTGAAAAATCACTAAAACATTTTAAA
>NVXL01000137.1 GCA_002746115.1 Alteromonadaceae bacterium | reverse complement strand
CAGGGCATCCACCAATTTTTCAAAAGGCAATTCCTGATGGATTTTTGCCTGTATCACCACCTCATGCACCTGAGCAATTAGCGCTTGCACCGTGGCATCAGGATTAATTTCTGCTCTCAAGACTAAGGAGTTAACAAAGAATCCAATTAACGACTGTGTTTGTGCATGATGACGATTATCGGAAGGCGTACCGATAACAATATCTCGCTGTCCCGAAAGTGTGGCTAAGGTCAGGTAAAAACCACTTAACAAGACGCTGTAAACCGTAGTTTGTTGGGATTTTGCCAAGTCCCGGACTTGCTCTGAAAGCGCACTATTAAAGCTGAAGGTGAAATCCTTACCGCGATAATTTAACTGTTTCGGACGCGCTTTATCGGTCGGAAGGACAAGCGGTTCATAACCGTTTAATTTTTGTTGCCAGTAAGTCATTAATTTCGCAAGGGGTTCCCCTTGCAATAGATGTCGCTGCCAAACGGCATAATCACGATAGCTAATATCAAGCACCGGTAAATTATCAGCATGCCCATCCGCATAGGCCTGAGCCAATTCGTTTATAAAGAGCTCGTTCGACCAGCCATCAAAGGCGATGTGGTGCCAAAGCAGCATTAAATAGCATGTTTCGTTAATACTATTTTTTTCATTAATGACGTACTTATGCACCCGTAGACTTGGCTCGGCACTTAAATCAAAGGGTGTATTAATATCCTCACTTAATACTTTACGCCAAGTACTTTCAGCACTGAAATGGCGAGCTAAGGTTTGAATACGGCTATCCAGTGCCTGCTGATAGCCCTGCCCTTGCTCACTTCTCAAATAAACACTGTTTAGCACTGGGTGGCGTTGTACCACACAATTAATCGCTAATTCTAGTTTTGTAAAATCGGCATCTTTATGCAGCTTCACTACGTAAGGAATATGATAGGCACTGCTGCCCTGTTCAAATTCCTCGATAAACCACAATCGCTCCTGCGCAAATGAGAGCGAGTATTGGTTAAGCTCGGCTTTAGGAATAACAACGTTTACGGAATCGGTCGTCAGTTTGCTTGCTAGGCCTGCAATGGTTTTTTGTTCAAACAACAGTGCAAGAGGGATATCTCTATTTAATTCACGTCGACTTACTGAGGTTAATTGCACGGCGCTGATGGAATTTCCGCCTAGACGGAAAAAGTTGTCATGTATGCCGACTTTTTCTAAACCCAATAAGTTTTGCCAAATACAGCAAAGTGTTTTTTCAAGGGCGTTACGTGGTGCAACGTAGCTATCCTCATTAACGCTTCCCCTATTGAATTCTGGATCGGGCAGGGCTTTACGATCCAGCTTGCCATTAATGGTCAGAGGTATTGCTTCAATTTCGGTAAAGCTTCTCGGCACCATATAGTCGGGCAGGCGCGCGCTTAAATCCTGATGGATGGCATTGAGATCTAGCTCACCTGTGCTTTCCCCAATAGTATACGCCCCAATAATATACGCCGCCAAACATTGCCCACTTCCCTCATGAACACGGTCAATCACGACCGCCTGCTTAACTGCTGAATGTGCACATAAGGCGCTTTCAATCTCACCTAGCTCAATGCGGTAACCACGGATCTTAACTTGTGAATCGTTGCGTCCCAGATATTCCAGCTGACCATCCACACCCGGTATCCAGCGTACCAAATCGCCAGTTTTATACAGGCGTGTATAGCCTTTGGCTTTGTCGCCTACTGTTGCGAAGGGGTTTTCAATAAAACGCTCTTGTGTTAATTCGGGACGATTTAAATAACCACGAGCAAGACCCGCACCGCCTATATATAGCTCACCTGAGGTACCAATGGGCACCAAGCTGAGGGTATCCGACAATATATAAACTCGGGTATTCGCAACTGGTACACCAATGCAATTCACGCTGACGCTATGCCCATGCCGTAAATTTTGAGTGGTAGTAATCGCGGCTTCCGTTGGCCCGTATTGGTTAATTAAACGGTCGCCCCAAATGTCATTCAGCTCGACAACACATGCTTCTCCACCCGTTATAACACGCCTTAAACAATGTAACTGACTCAGGTGCCCCATCGCTCGTAAATAACTGGGGGTCATATCTATATGAGTGATGTAATACTGATAAATCAAACGCTTAATACCCTCACTATCCCTAACGTCCTGCTGCGTCGGAATGACCAAAGTGCCACCATTAAACAAGGCCAAGAACATCACTTCTACGGAGGCGTCAAACTGATAGGAAGCCGACCACAGCGCAATTTCATCACTTCCAAATGCCAGTGCCTGCTTCTGGTGAGCGATAAGATTAACTACTGCCCCTTGCTCTACCATCACGCCTTTGGGTTTGCCTGTGGTACCTGATGTGTAGATAACGTAGGCGAGATCCGTCCCTTTACTGACCAAGTTTAGATTGCAATATGAACGTGACGTATGCTTGATCACCTCAACCGAATCGGCAGCTAGCAACATGGGTATTTGTGTCAATTCACTTGACCAATTATCTAGAGTGGCTAGATGTTTTTCTTGCGTTAGTACCAAAACGGCTGCGCTATCATCCAGAATAAACTGCGTGCGATCTTTCGGGTAATCCGTCGCGATGGGTACATAAGCACCACCCGATTTTAATACGGCCAATATGCTAATCACCATCTCCAAGCTGCGATCTAAATACAAAGCGATAAGTGTATCCGCCTGTATATCCCTTTTATTTCGAATACTATGCGCTAGCCGGTTGGCCTGCTCATTCAGTTCTTGATACGTTAAGGTTTGATCTTCAAAACACAAAGCAATATTGTTTGGCGTCAGCGCGACTTGCTTCTCAAATAGCTGATGCAGAGTGGCATCCTGCGGATAAGGTGCATCGGTCAGATTCCATTCCAGTAACTGTGTTTTTTCTGACTCAGTGAGCAGTGGTAGCTGATAAATATTTTGCTCAGCATCACTAACAGCACCTTCTAGAAGCACTTGTAAGTTTTTAGCTAAGCGTGCAACGGTAGAGGATTTAAATAAGTCACTGTTGTAAGTCAATACGCCTGACAGTGGCTGACCATCCAAGCCCTCAGACCAAGTCAGGGACAAATCAAATTGCCCTTCCATCTGGGCAAGATCACGGCGCTCGGCAGAATAACTGCCTGCAGAAAAAGACCGCGGAATCAAATCACTTCGCTCCAAGGCGAACATCACCTGTACCAAAGGAGGATAACTTCGGTCACGCTCTGGCTGAAGCTGGTCAACCAATCGCACAAAGGGATAGGGCTGGTGATATAAACCGCTGAGCACTTGTCGACCGGTTTGCGACACTAGCTGGCTAAAGGTGAGAGGCTTACCTTCAGAACTCTCACCTTCAAAGAATGTGCTTCGCACAATCATCGGGTTGACAAAATAGCCCACCATATCGGAAAATTCAGCTTGATTGCGAGGGCTAGAGGTCGGAACTCCGATCCAAATATCAGACTGCCCTGAGTAGCGATGCAACAATACCTGCCAGGCACTTAACAAGGCCGTAAATAATGTGCTCTTGTGTGCTTTGCCAAAAGCCTTTAAATTCTGTGTTAATTCGGGGGATAACTCAATCGTCTGCGAGGCACCATTAAAAGTCTGCACTGGTGGGCGAGGAAAGTCGGTCGGCAATTGCAATACAGGTACTTCACCGGCTAATTGTTTTTCCCAGTAGGCGGCCATACGCTGGCCTTTTGAGCTGGCGAGTAATTCTGCCTCCCATTGCACATAATCGGCATAGTTTTTTTCTGGCGGCGCATTTTTTAATGGCGTAGTATTTTTTAATGGCGTAGTTACTAGTGAGGTATTTTTGCTAAGCGCCTCAGCCGTGCCTGTAAGCGTCGCATAATACTGTAATAGTTGTTGCCCAATAATCGCGAGCGAACCCGCATCACCGGCAATGTGGTGCAAGCTAAACAATAGCACCGCGCCACCTTGTGCACGAGTATACAAGGTGGCACGAAAAACCCCCTCTTCCAGCACAAATGGCTGCTGCGAGTTTTCCTGAACCTGTGTAGTAAGTTCCTCATCAGTCCAAGCACTTGCATCTATATGCTGCCAATAAGTCCCTATCTCACGATCGAACTGCTGATAAGGCACCCCCTCACACTCCCCAAAGGTAGTACGTAAGGAGGGGTGATGTTCAAGCAGCTGTTGCAGCGCTTGCTCGATAATTTCAGGCAGCATATCGTCATTAAATTGCAACGGCAGTGCCATGTTATAGGCGGCACTCGCGGGTGCCTCCTTATAAATAAACCATAGGGCTTGCTGGCCAAACGAAAGTGAATGGGTTTGACCTACGAACTTACTATACGAGTTCATGCTTATTTCACCGTAATGATTTACAGGGTATTGGATAGGGATGGGCGTTTAGATATTTGTATGAATTGGGCTAAAACTAGGGGCTGACTTGCTCAACCTGCTTACTCGTCACAAAGGCACAGAGGGCATTTACGGACATGAAATTTTCAGGCACAATATCGCCCTCTTCAATCGGGGTGTCGTATTGTTTTTCCAGATAGGTAATGGTATTAATAATCGCTAAAGAATCCATAAAACCCGCGTCTATCAGGTCATAATCGTCGTCAAAGCCTTTTGGGAGCAGGCCTTTTAGGTGCTGCTTCACTAGATATTCACGTAGCGCTTGTTGTAAGGTCATGCTGTTCTCCTACATTAGTTTTCAGTTTGTCGGTATTTAATTTCTGGTTTGTATTTATTGGATTGGCTGTATTTAATGTCTGGCCTGTTTTTAATAGCTTGTCGGCATTACGAACTATCTTCCCGCTGGCAGTGCGCTCTAAACACAGCACCCACTTAAATTCTCTTGGAATTTTGTAGCTGGCAAGCAGCTCTGCACAGTGGTCTTTTAGTGCATTTTCATCGGGTGCATCACAGCCTTCATTTAAAACCAAATGCGCCATCGGCGACTCGCCCAAGCGCGGGACTTTAACGCCAAAAACACAGGCCGCCTGAATATCCGGGTGGCGTTCTAGCACCCTCTCCACTTCTTGCGGGAAGAACTTCATCCCCGCAACGCTGATCATTTCTTTACTGCGCCCAACAATTGTGAGGAACCCGGCATCATCCATCACACCTAAATCACCCGTAGCTAGCCAACCACTGTGTTTTTGAAGAATGGCCTCACGCCTCATCCAAGGCTCATAATAGGCATCTAATAAGCCTGGACCGTGTAATAAAATTTCGCTGGTATTTTGATTTTCTTGGCGCACGAGTTTAATCGAATACGCGGGTAATAATTGGCCGACGGAGCCCTGCTTCTGTCTGGGCTGGTCAATATTGATCACCGGTAAACCTATTTCGATAATGCCATAGGTTTCATTTAATGCGAGACCAAAGCGCTGATAAAAAGCCTCGGCAAGCTCTGTCGATAAGCGCGCGGTGGTGACAATGGCTAAGCGCAGCGGTGGTAAGGCTTTATCGCTGCGGTCATGAGTCATTAATTCATAATGGGTGGGCGCGCCATAGATCATGGTCGCGTTATTATCGATTGCGGCTCGTAAGAGGCTCACGCCAAAAGCATTTTTAGGCAGCACAATAGTTGCGCCAAAGCTGAGATAAGCCACAATCGAGACGGTAAAGTGATACGCCATCGATAAGAGCCAAACAATACGGTCTTCAGGGCCGATATGAAGCCCTTGATTTGCCGCGTTAATTCGCTCAAAGATAGTTTCATGCGAGAGCACGACACCCTTGGCGGTTCCGGTTGTGCCGGAGGTAAAACGAATAAAAGCAGGGTTTATTGCGGCTAATTCGGCTGGCGCTTGACGCTGAGTTTTAACTTTAAGTAAGCGCGCCTGCTCACTTAGCTCGCTTGCGTCACCTACGATAAAATCCTCAAAAACATCGCAATGGCGCACTGAACTAATTAGCGTATCAATCGCAATATGCTGCAATATTTGCTGTTTTTCCTCGTTTGCCAATTCCATCGGAATCGGTGTTACCGATGCTCCAACAGTCCACAGCGCATAAGTGAATAAAATATATTTTTGATCGCTAGGGTAATGCAGGCCAACATTCATGCCCTTGCTAATGCCCGCTTCGCGCAGCCGTTCTGCCATGGACTGAACGTCACGCTGAAACTCGCCGTAGCTAATGCAGCTGCCGCCTCTCGGCCCCAAAATAAGTGGATGCTCGGGTTGTGCGGCGGCCTTTTGAAAGAATACCTCGGCTAGGTTCAGTGACATGCTAGGCTCGCCTCCTGAAGTATCGCTTTGGTAAGCCCCTCTCCCATTGCCCAGCAAGTACCAACGACCCGTGCCGATGCTTGCACACGAGGCTCGGCTGAAAAGCATTTACCTGCCACAAATAAATTATTTAAACCGCTGACTTTAAGCGCGCTTAAAGGAATTTCATAACGATGACCCGGGGGGAAATAATCTAAGCTCAAACCTTGCTTTGGGTGCCAGTGCTCAATTGGCCAACTCGCTTGGCAAACCGCGTCGGGGAAGCGCTGCCCCTTTTGAAGGTCGGCCTCGGTTAAGGTGTAATCCCCTTGCACGCTGCCGCCATCACGAAGCCCCAATTGTCCGCGGGCATTAATGACGGCCTCACTAAAGTCAGGGTTTTCTCGTAAATAATTCAACAATTGTTTGAAGACTTCGTCCATATGTTCGACGTCGTAATCCGCAGGTTTTAAATTAAATTTAACATAAACCTCGTCCGGGTGAACGCCGCTATCCAACCAAAGTGTCGCGCATTCGGGAGGCAGCTCGTTTTTCTCTGTGGCTTTGCGAATACCCTGTAATAAGGCGACGCCTTTAGGGAATTTAACCGCGTTCGGCGCCACTTTACGTAGCTGAATAATTAAGCCAGCTAAAGCAACACCGTCAGAGACATTCCCCACACTGCGTGCAATATCAGCATCCCCGGTGGCGTCAATTAAGGCGTGAGGTACTAAGGTGTAGGACTCACCTTTACTAGAAACGATGATCGATTCAACGCTCCCGGCCTTGGTAACAACTTTGGTGACACTGCTATGGTAGCGAATTTCAATATTCGGGCACTCGCTCATCCAATCGTTAACCACTTTGGCATATACCTTAGGGTCTACGCTTAGGGTCCACATTTTACCGATGCGCCGTTTCTGTGTAAGCGGGCAAGCCTTGCTTAGCCGCTCAGCCAACTCGACGGGTAATCCAGGATTTAAGAACTCGCCCTCATCATCAAACAAGCCACCCAAAGTATGAATAAGTGCCTGTGTTACCGTGCCGCCAGGTTCGCCAGATTGCTCCAGTAATAATACTTGAGTACCTTGAGCGGCTGCGGTTAATGCGCAAGCCATGCCAGCAGCGCCAGCGCCTACAATAACCAAGGGCTTTGACTCGGCAGTGGCGGACTTATCGTTAATTGGATAAGTTGCGGTAGAATTATCGACCTCGGTCTTGTCCGCCTCTGTATTAATAGGCTCGACCGTCGCTTCCGGTGGATGAGGTGGCGGCTTGATGCCAGAGCCTTTCGCTGCGGCTCGATTATTATCACGTTTAATTTCCAGCAATGGCAACATCGAATTACCAATAGCCGCTGAGCCAAGTGTAAAGTGAACAGCCGTCGCCACAAGCACGTCCATYTTRCTAAAGAAGGTGCCRAGCAAWACMGTGCCCATMCCRAGATAACAAATACYTAARCCRCGCTTGAGGTTRYTATCYAASMGGCKAGAMAGCTCTAATAATTCACAGATTTTGAAAAGATTAGGGTCGGTCAAAATAATATCGGCAACATCGGTGGCCAAGGTCGTGGCGCCACGCAATGAGATCGACAAATCGGCTTTTTGCATGGCGATAGCATCGTTAACACCATCACCAATAAAACAAACAGTGCTGCCTTTATCCTTGAACTGCTCAACAATATCGGCTTTATCTTCCGGCAGCACTTCAGCAAAAAAGCTGTCGGCGCCGAGTTGTTCGGCTAGTCTTTGCGTCGGYGCTGCGTGATCACCMGAGACGATACTAATATGTTTAATGCCTTTTTCTCGCAGCGTTYTAAACACTAATTGCACCTCTGGCCGCAAGGTCGCTTCAAGCTCAATAAGGCCTGCTACGTCCTGATCGACAGCAACAAGCACRAGGGAATGCCCTTTGGCATGAATACCCGCTTGCTGCTCGATGACATTCTCCGGTACATCAATATTTTCTGCCGCCATAAATCGAGCACTACCGACATGGATGGTACGGCCTTTAAATTGTACAACGATACCAAAGCCCAAGCGATATTCAATATCGTCTAAATTCTCAACATCTAAACCCGCGTCTTTGGCATACCTCATAATTGACTTAGCGATGGGGTGGGTCAATTGATGCTCGGCTAAGGCCGCATAAAAAAGAATGTCGGTTTCTTGGTAATCCGGATGCACACTGTAAAGACCGCTCACCTTTAGCTCGCCATCCGTCAAGGTGCCGGTTTTATCGAATAAAAAGGTATCGAGATTACCGATTTGTTCGAGACGCTGACCTTGTTTAATCAAGATATTATGGTGTGAAGCCAAGGCTTGATGATTAATTGTCGCCAAAGGCGCCAGCAGACGAATCGCTTGTACGGTATTGCCGCTTAACACAACAATAGCCCCCGCAGGCCCCACGACAGCAAGACCAACACCGGCTAAAATTAAAAACGGTAAATTCGCAGCTTCTGCCCACTGCTCGCCACGTAATTGAATTTCGGTTTTTGCGTTGAGTGAGTCATTTAGTATTTCACCAATTCGACCTATTGTGGTATCTCGCCCAGATTTTTCAACGCGCACTTGAAGGTGGCCGGTAAGTGTCAAAGTGGAAGCAAACACCGACTCCCCTGCGCCCTTTTCAACAGGATAAGATTCACCCGTAAAAGCATGCTGATCAACACTAGCCATTCCAGAGACAACTTCGCCATCAATAGGGATGGTTTCACCCGCTTTGACGACTAAGATATCGCCCTGCTGAATATCTTCTAATGATTTTTCGCGCTCGACGCCGCCTTCGACGATCCAGACTTTTTGATCCGGATCGAAGAGGTTATCAAACAGGTTACTGGTGAGGTGCTTATGCGCTGTTTGGGTAGCTTTAGTCCGAATGGAGTCACCAATGTACGCCAACCCGACTTCTAAGGCTGCGGTAAAGTAGCGCCCCGTACCTAAGAGCAAGACATTACCAATGCCCATAAGCAGGTAGCTGTCGACTTTGCGCTCTTTAATTAGACCCTGCGTCACAGCCTTTTCGACTTGGCGATAAAAAGGCAGCATGGTATAGGTGTAGATACCGATATTTAACAGGGTAAATACAGGGTTCGGCGCGAGCATGCGTAATGCAGCGGTGCCGAGTGTGACGGCACTCATTTTTTGGGAATGCCGCTTCTCCTTTTTGGCGATAGCCTGCATTTCTTCCGTGGTCTTTTCTGGTTCGGAAGTTTCTGGTTCGGATGCTTCTGTAGACCCATCTGCAGAAGTGTCCCTGCCTGCGCCTGCATCTAAGACTGAACTCTTGTCAGTACCTTCGCCCTCTAGCCCCTCACCGACAATGGCGGCATCGCTTATCGATGCTTGGTTTTTTTTGGCCTTGGCCTTTTTTCTGTTCTCGTAAAGCCGAACACCTGCGTAGGCAAGCATAACAATAGCGACATTTATCATAGAGATTTACTTTCTTGTGTAGTTAAACTGTTGTCCGGTTTGACCGCACCCCATTAATACAAGCTAGGCTGATTCACCTGTTAAGGTAAGTACGTAGGCCATAATAAGGTACGACTCGTAAATTTTGTTAGTCCAAACACCTCAAGCAGCCCTTAATAGAACAGCGCTCAAATAGCTTTTCGTAAGGTGGCTATATTTTTTTGAGCTATTCTAGTCTGAAGACCATACCATTTTAAGGGTTAAGCATAATTATGGCGTAATATCTCACGTCCTTTATATAGGCGTAAAGCAGCTTTCCTATCTAGCACTCAAAATGGCGCCAAAATAAACATATATTGATTCAAAATTTTTAAAATCGTAAAAATATTCTATTTCAAACAACACGCCATCATGAATATAGCCCTACACCCACTTAACATATAACTCAATTACACCCTATAACACCGTATGGTTCTGTCATTTTATCATTTACCATGTTAATGCAACTGTCGGTTAAAACGATATACCTCAACCCGCCACTATTCTATAATCTATTATTGACAAGGCGCCATAGCTTAGGGGATTATCAGCGGCACATTTACCGAACTTAAGCACCTCGACAAATGCAGAATAGTTACATACAAACCCCGCTTTTATGCCAAATTATAATTTACTTATTCCGTTTTCAATCAAACGATAACACCCACACTTTAATAACGCTGAATATTTATCTTACACATGCTTAGACACCTAGATACCGTCATACTTACATAGATGAAATAAGAGATTATGAATACCAACACAACTGATCATGCTAGTCCCGAACAAGCAAACCCTAAACATATAAACAAAGTTGGCGTCATTGGTGCCGGCGTTATGGGTGCAGGGCTAAGCCAAGCCTTAATCGAGACCGGTCATCAAGTGGTACTGATTGATATTGCCCCCGATGCCCTCGAAAAATCTATGGCCACGATTCAAGACAGTCTTCGCATAGCAAAGATGATGAAACGCATCCCAAAAGAGACGGACTTGCAAGCGCTTCGCCAGCAGGTATACCTTAGCACGAACCTGTCCGACTTGGCCGACGTCGATTTTGTCGTAGAAAATGCCACCGAGAAATGGTCAATCAAAGCCAGTATTTACCCGCAGATAGACTCAATTTGCAAAGCAGAATGCGTATTCGCCGCAAATACCTCTGCCATCCCAATTAGTAGCCTTGCAGCACTCACGCAACGGCCAGATAAAATCCTCGGCATGCACTTTATGAACCCGGTTCCGCAAAAAGCTACGGTAGAGACTATTCGCAGCATCCACACCAGCGAGGCCACTATCGCCGTTAGTCAAAACTTATTGGCACAAATGAATAAACGCGCAATTATCGTTAACGACAAACCCGGTTTTGTCTCTAACCGTATCTCGCATTTATTTATGAATGAGGCGATTTGGGTGGTACAAGATGAGGTAGCCTGCGCAAAAGACGTTGATGATATTTTTATCGAATGCTACGGCCACACCATGGGACCATTAGCAACAGCGGATCTGATCGGACTCGACACGGTGCTGCACACATTAAAAGTATTACAAGATAACTACTCTGACGAGAAGTTCGCCCCAGCGCCATTATTAGTCCAAATGGTAGCCGCAGGGAAATTAGGCCGAAAATCCGGCGAAGGATTTTTTAGCTATTAATTTCAAGACTGTTAACCCCGAAACTGTTAATCCCAACAACAAACAAATCCAACCAGCCATCATTATCAAAATCAAA
>NVXL01000010.1 GCA_002746115.1 Alteromonadaceae bacterium | reverse complement strand
GGCATCAAATATCTCGACTTTACTGGTGCTGAGTCTAACGACGTCGCCTTCTTCTAAGTAGATGAAGCGATCGGTGACTTGTCGTAATGCGAGCACGTCGGACGCGAGAAAGTTCTCTTCAATTCCGAGACCGACAACTAACGGGCTGCCGCTGCGAGCGCCGAGTAATACGCCGGGTTGATCACTGCAAGTCACGGATAAACCGTAGGCACCGTGTAAGCGTTTTATCGCAATTTGCAGGGATTTAAGTAAATCCCCTTCTTTGATAAAAATGGAGTGAAGTAAGTGCGCGATGGTTTCTGTGTCAGTCTCGGAGTGAAACTGGTAACCCATCTCCTTGAGCTCAGTCCGCAGCTCGCGGTAGTTCTCGATAATACCGTTGTGAACGACGGCAATATTGCCGGAACTGTGTGGGTGAGCATTGGCGGTATTGGCAGAGCCGTGGGTTGCCCAGCGGGTATGAGCGATACCGGTGGAGCCCTGCATGGGGTTGTCGTCTACTAAGTCGGCAAGTGCTTGCACTTTACCGACGGCTTTTTGTATTTGTAGTTGGTTATCGGCACTGATAACAGCAACACCGGCTGAGTCATAGCCGCGATACTCTAAACGACGTAGCCCTTCAACTAGAATTTTGACAACTTCTCTATGAGCTACTGCTCCAACGATACCACACATAAGTATTTCTCAATAAAATAGGAGGTTAATTTTTATCAGTCGATTCAGGGCTTTATATAGCGATCTTAAGTCTTGGTTTTCCTGAATCGCTTTTGTCAATTGTTGGTGTACAAAGGAGTATGCGCGAGGAGGCGATACCACCCTTGGTGACAACGTATTTTTTAAAATTCTGTGCGCGCAGATTGGCTAACGTTTTAAGTTGTTCTGATCTGTTTGCTTTGTTATCTAGCCCCTGATCCGCGTTGTCGTCTAGGTTCGCCTGTAATGTAGACCATTCACTCTCGGTTGCAACGGCGCAGACTTTCACCTGGGTTTTAGGTTTGTCTTGCATGAGCGTTATAAACTGATCGGCATATTCGATGTGCTGACTCTCAAGTTCGCTTTGAGCGAGCTCGTAGTGTAAATCCTCAAAGCGTATTTTAAGTATTAGTTCACCCGCGGATAAAGCCACTGAGACGACCTTGGAGTAGGGGACTAATGTTGCCATTAAGTATCTTTTGGTGGCTCTCATCGCGGCTCTTTTTATGATTAATGCGATAAAGGGCTGAAGACCGAATGATGGGTCGTCGATATTGCCGGATAGGGGTATCTTAAGTTTAATATTGCCTCGCTTATCTTTGAGCATCCCGAGAGCGATATTAAGTGGAAGGGCTGTTTGTGCTTTCAATAACGAGGCGGTATCGCCGCTTTCACTGGCGCCGCTCATTTTTAAGCCGCGAATGTGCATCTTACTTTTACCATCAATAACCGACTGCTCAATGGCTAAATTTAGATCAAGGTCGAATTGTCCGCTCTTTATCTCGAAGCCCAAGGCGTCTTGCACATAGGGCGAGAGCTGCGGTAAGGATAGTTCTTTCACTTGTGCTTTGATCTTAGCGTTCATCAAGTCACTGAACAGTTGGGCATCACCTTCAAGGTTGATTTGGGTATATTCATTGCTGCGCCCCTTGAGGCTAAAAGTACTGACCTGATCAGCGTTGCTAGAATCGATTGGCCCTATGACGAAGTGGTCAATAGTTGCGTTGTGTTTGAAGGTTTGCTCATGAGATTGATCGATGAAAATATGTGGCCCGGAATTGGTTAGCTCAAATTTGTTCAGGCGGAGTTGATAGCTGTCAGTGCTCGCCGTCTCTTGTGTTTGTTGCGGCGGTGTTTCGCTACTATCAGAGGCAGCCTCAGAACTCGTCTCAGAAGTAAGCATTGCAGTGTTTATTAGTGTGCTAATCGTTTTCTGGTTATCTAATATGATATGGGAGATTAAGCCGTCCATGAGTACTTTTTCAATCTGCACGGACTGGGCGTCTGCGTGAATATCACTAATAGCCATATGACTGAGCGTGAGCAGCGGCGGAATGGATTCGTCTTGTTTTTTATGCGATGCGACAAAGGCTTCAAGCTCGACTTTATCCAGTTCCAGGGAAAACGCATAGTTGTCTTTAACTGCGAGTTTTAAGTCGTTAAACACAAGCTTTTGCCAGCTGGCCAGTAGTTGTGTACTGTCGGCTGATTCAACGCGGATACCTTCTGATTGATGGCTGATTAAGGCGGATAGTTGCTGAAGCTGTGCACCGGCTAAGTTTAAGTCGAGATCATTAATGACTATTGTTTGAGACTTTGCGTGTGCTTGTATCATCTCGCTGCCAAGCGCGAGCGATTCCGTACTTAGCGTAATTTTAGGTGCATTAAGGTGTAGGTCGTCGCCCTGTTGCTGAACTGAGGCGGCCAGTTCAAGGGAGAGCAGGCCCGCTAACTGATTTAGGTTCTTATTGGGCTCGGCACTAAGTGCGGTATTAATTGAGCCTTGTAGGGTGTTTAGCGGGAATTGATCAAGTTTAAAGTCAAAGTCAATTTTACGCTCGTTCTCGTTAAAGCGCAGTTTGGCTTTGCTGTTGAGCGGTGTGCCGTTAATACTTGCGAGAATAGAGACATCGGCTTGTTGTTGTTTTGCGGTAGCGCTTAGCTTTTGTAAGCTCACTTCGTGAATGATAATCTTATGCTGCTCATAGTGAGTGCTTTCTGGCGCTTGTTTGGCTTCAGAGGCTTTGCTCGTCGTTTGTTGCAAGGTTAAACGAATGTTTTTAAATACGATGTTCGGAGCAACTACGGTGATAGCGTCAGCAGTATCGTTAGTAACTGGCGTAGTCACTGCCGTGTTTTCAGTAGCGGTAACTTTATTTAGCTCACTAAGTAGCAAACCGGCGACTTCGAGGTCATCTTGATATTGAGTGACGGTAAAGTCGAGGCCATCGATAGTGACTTCATTCAATTGTAGGGTCTGATTAAAGAGCTGCATTGGCGCAACATCAAGTATCAGTCTATCTAATGTGAGTGTCTCTAAACCTTGTTTATTAAGTTGGAGCTTATTGATGCTAAGCCGACTTAGAAAGGGGTTGTAACGAATCGATGAAGAGCTTTGCAGTGATAGTTGGTAGTTTCGCAAGGGCTTATCAAGGAGTTGGCGGCTCAACCAAGGGGAAAAAGCCCAGACGGTGCAAGCGAGCACAATAGCGACGGCAAAGATCGCGAGAAAAATTTTAGGGACAACTCGCTTCATCAGGTTGATAGAGGCCTTTCAAAGAGCTGGAATATTATCTGGAGTAAAACGCGAAGAATAACAGATTTCTTGATTAACTTGTTGTGAAAATTGGTGGGTAAGGTGTTGTTCTGTTTAGTTTGCGAGCGGAAGTAAAATGGTTGCGACGGCGCCCTCGCCAGTAGCGCGATTATCCAGCGTGACGCTGCCCATGTGAGAAGCTGCGATTTGTCGGCAGAGCATTAAACCGACGCCAGTACCGTGGCTTTTGGTCGTGTAAAAGGGCACGAAAAGATTATCTTTATTAAGAATACCGCAGCCCTGGTCTAGTATCTGTATTTCACACATATCGCCTTTTTTCACACATTGAATTTCGACGCTATTGTGCTTGTTTTCAGCGCCATCGTTTGCCTCGATCGCGTTTTTCACAAGATTGATCAATAATTGCTCTATTTGTGGGCAATCGCCGTCAATAATGAGTGCCTCCTCCGGTGCTTTGCAAATGATATTGGCTTCTTGAAACATCCGGCAGGTTTTTTTTAATACCGGGTTAAGTATAAACGCGGATTTTTGAGGTTCGGGCAAACGCGCGACTTTGGCATAACCCGAGATAAAGTTTTTGAGCGTTTCGGCTCGTTCACCAATCACACCCAGAGCAGGGAGAATATCTTCCGTAGCTTCTGGGTATTTTTCCGAGTTTGAGAGCAGGTCTTGCAGGGTTTGGCATAGGGAGGAAATGGGGGAGAGCGAATTATTAACTTCGTGAGCGATGACGCGGATAATGTTTTTCCACGCTTTAAGCTCCTCTTTGTTAAGTACCTGTTGCAAGTCGGTGATGTAGAGAATCTGTCCTGGTTGACCCTGTTCTCGGTAGTCTTGCCAGGTAATTTGCCAGCGAGCGTTGCCTCCGTAAGCGCCAGTACCGTTTGGGCGCTGAAAGCGATCTCCTGGAAAGTGAAAATCGAGTAGCTCTTCGTCTTGCTTGCCAATGAGGGCTTTGAGGGGGGTGTCGTTTATATGTTGCCCGCTTAGAGCGGCCTCTTCAATATCAAGCAGCTGGCAGCATTGAGGGTTAATCAGTTTAATCCGCTGCTGATAGTCAAATACCACGATAGCCACTTTGATTTGATCGAGTACTTTGCCTAAAAGCGATAGTAATTCCTGCTCTTTTACACGGCTGCCCTGTAAAGAAGCTGCGAGGCGGTTAACTTGTAAATATAGTCGGCCAAGGTCATCGTTTGATTGTGCCCTTGCTGCGCGTAAGCTGTAATCGCCTGTGTGCATGGCTTCAATTAGGTTATTAAAAGTGCGAATGTGAAAGGCGACTCGGCTGTAGATAAAGCCCAAAAAATACAGAATCCAAGCTCCGAGGATGATGAGCAATAAGATTTTTAGGTAGATCGAAAAGTCTTTTGATATCAGCCACCAAATCGCAATCAGTATCGTTGGCGCTGAACCTATAGTTAGGGTCAAAAGCAATTTTACGCCGAATGACAGTTTCATAAACTAATTGACCATAGTGTTTTTAGGTGGGTTTTTAAGCTGGTGTGATTAGGGTGGTGTGATACCGTATTTTTCCAAGCGCCTGTAAAACGACGAACGACTCAAGCCTAATATTTTTGCAGCGGCGAGGGCTGAACCGTCGGCATTTTTCAATGCTTGCTCAATCAAATATTGCTCGGCTTGTTCGAGTGTCATACCCTGTAGATCAACAGCACTATCCGCTGTTGGTTCGTTCTCTGGTGTTGCAATATTGGTGTTTGTTACATTGCTTGATGTAGGTATTGCCTCTGGCGACTTAAAGTAGCGATCTTGCGGCGTTAACTGCAAATCTTCGGCTTGTATTTCGTCGCTACGAGCGAGTACTGATGCACGTTCGAGTACGTGGTGGAGCTCGCGTATATTGCCGGGCCAAGGATAACGCAGCATACTTTGTAGTGCCTCGGTAGACAGTTTACGTGGCGGGTGTTCGAAGCGTTTTGCGATGTTAAATAAAAAGTGATCTGTGAGTGCGGGGAGATCTTCCATGCGCTCACGCAAGGCGGGAATTCGGATTGTGGTGCTATTGACGCGAAATAAAAGATCCTGTCGAAACTCTCGATTGCTGACCATAGTATCGAGGTTAGCATTAGTGGCTGAGATTAAACGTATATCTGCCGTTTGGGTTCTGGAGCTGCCTAGAGGTTCATACTCGCGCTCTTCTAACACATGTAATAACTTTGCTTGTTGATTGAGCGGAGTATTTGCGATCTCATCGAGAAACAGGGTTCCACCTTCGGCAAGCTCAATACGGCCAATGCGCTCGGACTTAGCGTCGGTATATGCACCTTTGACATGTCCGAACATTTCGCTTTCAAATGTGGAGTCTGATACCGCGCCCATATTAACTGAAATAATTGCACTGTCTTTGCGCTTGGAAAGCTGATGGATCTGCCGGGCTAACATGCTTTTGCCCGTGCCGTTTTCACCCGTAATTAATATGTTAAGGTCTGTTGGCGCAACTCGCATGATGATGTCGTTTAATTGTCGCATCGCAGGTGAGAGTGTGATTGTGACGGGTTGGCTTTGCGCCTGTTTTAATAGGGTGTTTTCGGCTTCGAGTTTGCGCTCTCGCTTGCGCGACTCATACAGCTGTAATTGGTTTTTGATGATGGCGAGTAAGCGATTATTATCCCAAGGTTTCTCGACAAAATCGTTAGCCCCTCGCTGGATCGCCTCGACCGCTAACTGAATCGTGCCCCAGCCGGTCATCACAACAATGGGTAAGTGGTTGTCGATTTCTTTGATCTTCGATATCAGCTCCAAGCCTTCCATGCCCGAGGTGGTGTCTTTGTGGTAATTTAAATCGAGTAAAGCGAGTTTGAGTTGACGTTGTTTGACGAGGGTCAGCACTTTTTCTGGCGTGTCTGCGCTAACGGTATCGATTGCAGCATTCTTGAATAACATCTTCAATGCGATGATTACGCTTTGATCATCGTCGGCAATGAGAATGGTCACTTAGTAAGCCCTTGTTGAGTTTTTTTTGAGTTTAGTAGCTGTATAAATCTTTTGCTGGCTCACTAATTAATATTGCATTTAGTGGTTTAATGCAGGCTAGCCAGCTTAGTGCTATCAATGCGCCATTAATCATTAAGCCTTCAAGGGCGGTTATATACCACAGCTCAGCGCTGGCGTACCAAGATTCAGAGCTTGGCGCAATATTTATAGCCAGCAGCGTACTTAGGCTCAGGCCATATATACAGCTAAATACGATGAGTTTGCCATATCTTGCGGTAATGTACCATTTTAACGTATGGGCCGGCGCTCCTAAGGCTCGACGAATTCCGATCTCTTGGCGTTGAGTATTTATCTTGCGGGCACATAAAGAATAGGCGCTAAAGAAGACTAATACGATACTTAAGCACAAGATGGCGACAAAAATGAGTGTACTGAATAACGCGAGTTCGTGACGTAGCATCTTGCTTATCGCACTCACAAGGAATGACGATACAGTTATTTGCACGGTGATTAAGAATTCTGAGCAATTGTGAATGGTCGAACTACTGACTCGGTTAATGTGGTTGAGTGTGGTCGTTATAGGGAGTCGATACGAGTATAAACACAGAAGTAGTGCCGTAAATAACCATAGCGCCGTATTGACGGATATGAACCATAAATAAGCGGTATGGTTAAGTTGTAATACGGAGTCATCTTGCGCGAGCTTAAGGCCTAGAACGCTCATATTGTCTGTTAGCAAGTCGAGACAAACCCCAGTAACCAATAAACCAATTACGCTCCCTAAAAAATAAATAATGACCGACTCCGATAGGAGTTTATTTGTGATGACCCAACGAGATGCGCCAAGTGCGTTCAGGAGGGCAATTTCTTCAAGCTGCTCACTGTTGCGCACCATTAATAATATGTTGATGTTAAATGCAGCAAGGAGAAGTATGGTGAGTGGCGGCAAATAAATGATCGTTGCGGTGGATGTGCCTGAGCTTACAACCGTGGTGTTGTCCATCACGATCATAGTGATAATACAAATACTGCTAGCTAGCGCCAATATGGTGATAGCTAAGCTGGTACCGAATGGCGTTTTAAGTATGCGTCGTAAAGTGAGTTGTAGTAGACAGTATTTACAGGCACGATCTAAAGCATTGATATTGATGATCATAGTGGGTTTAAGCCAAAGCCTTTTTTACCACATGACCGAGGTGGTAGGAAATGGAGTTTCGTTAGATGAGCGGTGCTGATCATTGATGACTTTACCGTCAAATAATTCGACTTGCCGCGCGGATTGCTGCGCGCAACGAGGGTCGTGAGTAACCATGCAAATGGTGGCACCGTCTTTATGCAATTCGGATAAAAAGTGCAATACCATCTCTGCATTTTTTGAGTCGAGGTTACCAGTAGGTTCATCCGCAAGCAATATTTTGGGCGCGCCAACAAGGGCTCGGGCGATAGCGATGCGTTGCTGCTGCCCGCCAGAGAGCTGAGATGGCAGGTGCTTGGATCGGTGACTCATGTCTACCCGATCAAGCACTTGTTTAACTCGTCGTTGTTTTTCTTGGCGAGAGAGACCTTTGCGGAAATTCAGTGGAAGCTCGACGTTTTCGTATACGCTCATATCACCGATAAGGTTAAATGCCTGAAAGATAAACCCTATATCACGGTTACGAATGTCGGCGCGTTGGCGCTGTGTCATCAGGGCTGTATTGCGACCATTGAGCAAGTATTGGCCTTGCGTGGGCTTATCCATTAGGCCGATAAGTGAGAGTAGGGTTGATTTACCACAGCCTGAAGGGCCTGAAATGGAAAGGTATTCACCTTCAAAGATATCTAAATGAATGCCATTAAGCGCTAATGTTTGTACTTCATCTGAGCAATAAACTTTTTGCACATCTTGAAGGGTGATGAGAGCACTACTTGCTTGAGGCTTGTTTACCACGGTGTTGCTTGTCATTTTAAAAACCATATGCTCAACAATACTGATATAACAGCAATATCGACGTTCTTTGTGTGAGTAAAATACATGACAGATTCTTAAAGTGTATCGTTTAAATTATCCGCACCCTTCCTCTATAAAGGATACAACAGCTACCTTTAAAAAAATAATTTTCGTTGGATATTTACTTCGGAATGACGAGTAACACCGGCTACGTCCAACGGGAGTAGTTCGAGTTGGATGGCTGAGTATTAACATGTGGGCACCTAACGTCCGTGTACAACTGTTTCTTCCTTAAGTAAGGTGCATGATGCCTACAGAGCAAAGATCCAATCCTTAGCAACCCTTTCCATTCCCAAATGCTCTGTCCGTGTGTGTTAACTCCCTATTTGCATCGCTGTTACTTAGTACAATCATTAAACTAGTGCATTCCGCTGCTTTGTATACCCATAACCCCTAAACGGAATACACTGCTTAATGATTGTTACTTTGCCTCTAGAGTGGCTTCCCCAAATCACCCTAGATACATATTAAATAGGTAGCATTTTGTGTGCCATGTTTTCAACCTGCTGATTTGTATGATTTTTTTATTTTTAATGTATTTGTGATTCGAGATCTTCCCGGCTTTGGGATGCTTTTAATGGGATGACCTCCCAGTTTTGGGATAAATTTAGCGTCCCCCCCCCTACTACGGTAACGGTCGTTTTTTAGGGCTGATATTTTGTAGATAAAACGAGAAAATAGAGGTGGCGGGTTGGACGTGAAGGACTGTTTGTGAGTCGTCATATACGTTTAAGTTATATTAACTGCAAAATAGCCGGGTTTAGATCACCAAATGATATAAAAACAGCCTGAAAATTGTGCACTGCTCATATTGTGATCAAAAAGTGTTTGTTAGTTCGAATCTTCTTTGCTAGTATTAAATCTCCAAAATAATAAACAGTCCCAGGAGAGGTTCACTATGGATTACGCAGATGATATTGATCGCGTCGCTATACTTAGCGAAAACTAGAGTTTAAATTTAAACTAAAACTAAAACTAAAAAATAGAACAAAAGCACACTAAATTAACAATTCACCCATTCGAATACTGTGGCAGTAAAAGTACTTTTTACTGCCACAGTTGCAAAATTTCTATTTTCACATCAAGTTCTGTTAACAACACCTTTCTAATACAGCATTATCAGTTCTTACGAATGCGCATAAAACTAGCAAATCGCGGAAGTCCGTTTTGGGTTTTCCCGTAGTATTTATACGTAATTGTTGTGCCAATTGCCGGTGGGTTTCGACGCTCTTGCAGATTGAAACCACTACCCACTTTAAAGCGTATACCTTGCTCATTTTCAAGCAATATAGAACCCATCAAACCTTTGAACTTGCCTTTGCCTGGTAAATGCGCGAGTACTCTTGCTTCGGCATCTTGAAAGGTTTTCAATTTTAATAAATCGTCATTGCGCTTGGCGAGATAGTGAGAACTAGCGCGGTGTAGCATCAAGCCTTCGGCTCCGGCAGCAACTAGAGTCTTTAGGCGTTTATTTAGGGCTTGGTGGTCGTGGATTTTGAGTTGTTCTACAAGGTGTAAATACGGGCTGTTGTTGTGGGTGAATAGCTTGTGTAGTTGTTGTAAGCGCGCGTCGAATACCTCACCTGAAGCTGGTAAATCAAACACCATATAACGAACCTTTTGCCACTGACTTGTATCGGGTGTTTTTTTTCTGACAGTACCGGATAGCTGATCGAAGGTGTTACGCCCCATCCAAAGCTCACCGTCTAAGGGGGTATCGGGGAAGTCTTTGGTGAACCAAGCGGGCGCGTGATAAATATTCCCTTGCCGTGAGATCAGCTGTTTACCATTCCAGTACGCTCGTACACCATCGTACTTTTCGCTGACCCAATAAGCGTCTAGCTCGATGCTAGGTTCGTAGATGTTGGCCAGCATTAAGGGGGGCGGTAGGTGATCAGAGCTTGCACTAGCAGGGTGTAGGACAATCTGTAGAGTAAAAAAAAAGAAAATTTGAAGTGCTGGAATCGCCCAGAAAAAGTGTTGGTTTGGCATTGTCATGCTTCCTTGCATACTTAAAAAGATCAATGTAGCTTAAAATTTAATCGCTTTTTATGCAAGTTTTTTTTGGTGTAGCCACCTTTGTGAGCAAATTTCAGGCAGTGGTTTTTCTGTCTTGTGATGAGTTTCTTTCATATGAAGGGGCGGATGAACATTAAGCAGATTTACATCCGATTTTTTTCGCATCTGCTTCGTGCATCGCTTATCCTTCAGGTAGAAACAATACAGCTCTACTATCAACATCAACATCAACATCAACATCAATTACAAAAATATAAAAGGCAGTCTATGAGTACTTACGCTTTTAGATCTTTAACCCTGAGCGCATTATCCGTGGCAGTATTAGTGACTTCGTGTCAGAGCACTACGGATACCTCTCGGTCTTTACCTATACACGCAAACTATCAAACTCAACCTAAAGCTCAATCGCTACAGGTGTATACCACTGCAAAAGATACGGAATTACGTCTCAGTCATACCGCTACGCATGAATTTACGCAAAGCGACCAAGCCAGTGAAACCGAGGTTTCAGTATTTGTGAACCCTAAGGTTCGCTTTCAGCATATGTGGGGAGTTGGCGGCGCCATTACCGATGCTAGCGCTGAGGTTTTTGATAAGCTCTCAAAGAGCAAGCAACAAGAGTTGCTGCGTGCTTATTATGACCCGGAAGACGGCATCGGTTACACCATTGCTCGAACGACGATTCACAGTGCTGATTTTAGCAGTGGCAGCTATACCTATATTGATGAGGGTGACAAAGACCTCAAAACGTTTTCTATTGAGCCTGACCGCCAATATCGGATACCCATGATCAAGCAAGCCATTGAGGCCGCAGGCGGTGAGTTAGCCTTATACGCGAGTCCTTGGAGTGCACCTGCTTTCATGAAAACCAACAATCATATGCTTAATGGCGGAAAGCTATTACCGGAATATCACCAGGCTTGGGCGCTGTACTACACAAAATTTATTAAAGCCTATGAAAGCGAGGGGATTCCGATCTGGGGAATTACCATTCAAAATGAACCCATGGCGCTACAGCGCTGGGAGTCGATGATCTACACCGCTGAAGAGGAGCGAGATTTTCTCAAAAATCATTTGGGCCCTACGATGGCAAGCGAAGGTCTAGGCGATAAAAATATCGTGGTGTGGGACCATAATCGCGACCTAATGAGCCACCGCGCAAATGTGATTTTTTCGGATCCTGAAGCCGCAAAATATGCTTGGGGAGCTGGCTTTCATTGGTACGAAGTCTGGACGGGCAGCTTGAGCAATCATGCAAACTTGTCGAATGTATATCAATCCTTTCCTGATAAGCATTTATTGTTTACCGAGGGTACGGTGGAGAACTTCTCGGCGGAGCGTTATCAGCATTGGCCGAATGCTGAAAAATATGGCCGCTCAATGGTAAATGACTTTAATAACGGCACCGTCGGTTGGACTGATTGGAATGTCTTGCTTGATCAAAACGGCGGCCCTAATCATGTTGGTAATTTTTGCTTTGCGCCGATCCATGCAGATACGCAAACTGGGGAATTGATTTATACACCGACGTATTATTATATCGGCCACTTTTCTAAATTCATTCGTCCAAATGCGCAGCGTTTAAGCACAACGACTAGCCGTAGTCAAATATTAGCAACGTCATTTATTAACGAAGACAGTAGCGTGGCGACGGTTGTACTTAATTTGCAAGACGAGGAAATTAAATATAATTTTCAAGTTGGAGATGATAAAGAGGTAATAATGACAATACCTGCGCGGGGTATTCAGACTTTACTTTATTAGCGTATGGCTATACATCGATAGCAAACAGGGTAGACATTACTTTCCACATTTAATGTGATATTTAATGTCTACTTATATTAAGTCTACCTATATCTTAGGGGTTATCGAGTATTTACTGAGATGCTTCAGCCAGAGCCAGTTCAATAACCTTTTGTAGCTCAGGACGCTTGTCGGCATTTCTAAGTGCGCGGTTAAAGCGTTGTTTTGCTTCCTCGTTACGGCCTAAATGATGCAATGCGACGCCAAGATGATAATGTATTTCTGGGATCGATCCGGCGGCATCAGCGGCTTCGCGTAAGTATCTTTCACCTTCCACATAGTGGGCATTCTTAATCAGCGCCCAACCGTAAGTATCTTTAAGTAATACCTGGTCGGCCTTTTTCAAAGGCTCGGCAATCTCCAAGGCTAAGGCGTAATTTTCTTGTTGATCCGTTTTATCTAGCAGCAAGTTAGCGTAGTTATTTACGGCAATGAGGTTTTTAGGGTCAGTTTCTAAGAGGCTTTTGTATTCGCTTATTGCAAGTTCTAGGCGCGCTTCATTCTCGTAAAGCGAGGCGAGTAGTACGCGTAAGTAGCTGTTATTGTTATTGGTCTTGATACCTTGTTGAAAAACATCAATGGCAGCGTCAACTTGACCAAGGGCACGCTTATCGTTAGCGAGCGCGTTGTAACCTCTAATCCACGTGGGGAATTTCTTGAGTGTCTTTTCAGTGCTAGCGGCAGCGAGTTCAATATTGCCCTGGCTGCGATGCACCTGTGCTTCAAAGGCGTAAGCGGTGAGGTAATCCGCATATTGCTTTTGAAAGCCACTAAGGTAGTCAAAGAGTTGTTCCTGTTGTGATAGGGCAATATAGGAGGAGGCCAAGGCCTGCAACGCGTTGGGTGTGGTGTGCTTGATTTCGAGCGCTTGCTGGAAGAGGTTAATCGCTTCGGAGTGGTTTGTTTTACCTTGCTCTACTCGGCCTAGCAAAAAGTAGCCAAAGCTACTGTTGTCCTGTTTATTGTTTGCTTGCTGACTGTCAGCGATTAGCTGCTGTGCAAGTTTTGTTGTGGCTTGCCAGTCTTTATGTTGTAACTTGATTTGAGCGAGAAAGGCAATCAGTCGTTGATCTTTCGGCGCGCTGATGCGCGCTGAGTTTATTACCTGCTCGGCGCGTTCGACGTTTTCATTGGTCAGAAATTTACGGATGACAGGAATGGCTGCTTCTAGGTTGCCAGGGTTAACTTCCAGCGCTTGGCGGTAAGCGTCGTTGGCGAGGAGTTCTGAACCGCTTTGCGTATAGGCAAGGCCGAGTAGTACGAGGGCTTTTTCTGATTCCGGATTGTTTTTGAGCACGGTACGTAAGCGGGTAATCGCTTGGTTAAATAGCTTCTGTTTGAGTTCGTAGCTGGCGATTAACAGCAGGCTGGCCTCATGCTCAGATTGTAGTTTGAGATTAGCATCAACAATTTTGAGCGCTTCTTCGGGCTTGCTCTGCTTGAACAGGATCTCAGCACGCATGGCGTTGGCAATAAGACGATATTTTTCGTCGTATTCGGTATTTTCCGAAACTTTGTTCAGTTCAGTCGTCGCGTCGTCAATGTTATTCTGCGTGATATAACGTTGAATCTGGAAGAATATTAAGGGCAGTGGATCGCTTTCGTCGGCGATGTGTTGCTTGAGTAAGGCCTCACCCCGTGGGGTATCTAAAGCTAATAACGATTGAATTAAAAATAACTTCGCTTGGTAATTATCTGGCTGACGGGTGATAAATTCTTTTAAAAACGTCTCCGCTTCTTCGGGGCGTTCATCGGCGTAAAGTAGGCGTGTGAGCGCGTAAACAAAGCGTTCTTCTTGTGGTAACTCTTGGGCTAAGGCGCGTAGGTCATGCTCCATGCCCTTAATGTTGCGAGTTGTCTCGTGTAGGTTAAAGCGCATAAGTAAGAATTGCACTTTATCTTGGTCTGAGGCAACGGCTTTATCAAGGGCGGCTATAGCGCCTTCAATATTGCCCGCTTCTTGGTGAAGTACGGCTTGTAAGCTCAAAATACCTGGCTCATCAGGCTGTATATTTTGCGCTTGATTCACCAGTGCTTGTGCTGCGTCGAAATCTTTTAAGCCTACTTTAGCCGCGGCTTGTATCGTAATCGCTTTGAAATGTTCAGGTTCTTGTTCGAGTGCAATACTGGCAGACTCGTAAGCCTCTTCAAACTGTTTACCATAGACCTGAAGTTCGGCCAGAGTAATACGGGCATCCGTAATGGTATCTTCCATCTTAATGGCGATGGTCATGTTTTCGTAAATAGCGGGTATGTCGTTTTGTTTTTGAGCAATTTTACCGAGATAATAGTAAGCCCAAGGGTTGTGAGGCTTTTTTTGGATGGCGTTTAAAAATTCAATACGCGCCTTGTCCCAATTCTCTTCGGTATAAAAGGCCTTGCCGTTATCGTAGAATTTTTGTGCGGCTTCTTGTTTACTTGTGCAAGCGCTGATTGTTACGATTAAAATCAGAACCAGCAAGCAATGATATCTTTTGCCAGCCATGTCGAGCCTCATATGGTTGTTTGGGTGTGTGGCGCAGTATTGTATTTGTGCGTCAGGTACAGGGTATTAATTTGTACTAGGTAAATAGTTAGCAAGCTGTGGGTTTGCGACGCTAACAAATGCGGCTACCCGGGCATCGGCAGCCTCGACACCTTCGTCTTCTTTGATCGGTGTGACGACACGTACTAAGGCACCGTCGGTGCGGTTTTTATAAATCGCATCGCGAAATAACATCCACTTTTTAACAAACTCGTTAGCGACTGGTTCTCCTCGCTCGACAAACCAATAGTAGACGAGTTGGGAGCTTTGCCCTTTGCGAATCACAGCACGGTTCACCGGAATACCATTTAATTGGGTGCGCTTAAGTTCGGCTATTTCCCAGCCGCCGCCAGGCATGCATACCTTAGGTGAGTGCGGGGATGCGCCTTTACGTTGATTGGCATAATAGGCGACATAAAAGTTGATTGGGGCTGTAGGGTTTGCGAGCTGAGTATAGTTAGCGAGTAAGTAATCACTCATTTCAAGCTTGCTAATAACCTCTTGTGCCAAGAGCTCACGTTCGCCCTGCCAAGTGCCTATTTTCATACTGAAAGACGCTAAGCTGGTGGTTTCGATGGTGACTTCTTTGCGTGTGTCGACGAACTTAACGGCCACTGCCGCGAGTAAGAGTAAGGTGATTAAACTACTGAAAAATAGGGTTTCGCGTTTTTTAATTTGAGTTGGCTTGTTATTGGCTGGAGGCTCAACTTTTACGAGGGTAAATATCTGCGCAAGGCTATTTCGGCTTGTTAGGCGCTCAAGCAGAAGAATCTCTCCTATTAATATCGCCATGCAAATAACGAAGATAACCCAGCCTTCAAAATCATGCAAAAAACCTTCTGCAGCACCTATACCATAGTTCTCAACGAATAAACCGGTGACGGCAATACGTAAACTGTTCATGCCGATGGTAATGGGAATAGTGGAGAAAAAGATGATGGCTCGCTTCCAGAGCGCGGCTTGATAAAAGTAGGCCGCAATAAAGCCTAAACAAGTCAAGGGGAAGAGGTAGCGTAGGCCGCTGCAGGCTTCAACGACATGCAGTTTAAACTCCCCCATATCAATTACGTTTCCACTGAGGTAAACGGGGATGTTAAAAAGGCGCATGATTTCGACGCCAATTGACGATGACAAAAGCTGCATTTTTGCGGTGAGCACGACCTCCAAAAAATAGGGCAGAGGGATAGCAAAACCGAGAATGACGATAGGGATAAACGTAATTTTGCTACCACGGCCAAGCACAATAATAGAGAGGCCAAGCAAAAACGTTAAAAAAGAATAATGGATGACAATAAATAATGCGCTGATCTCGCCTACGAAGAGTAAAGCGATAGCGGCTAAACATAAGGGTAAGCCCAGCCAAGAGCCTCGGCCAACCCAAGCTTGTAATTCTAGCCGTTTTTCCCACAATATATAGAGCGATACCACGGGGATGAGATAGCCGTGGCTATATTCTTCTTGTTGGCCCCAGCGGGTAAAGACATTAACCAAACCGCTCCAATATAGAGTCGTACTTAATACGCTAACAATCAAAAGCAAGATGTTGCGCGGCGTGAGTAACTCTTTAATGTTTTGCATGACGAGCCCTCTGAATTAAAAGTGGCTTAGTTGTTGATGTGCTTACTGAGTCGCAGTTTAGATTACCCAAGAGCCTTTGTGGTACTTGTTAACTATTGTGCCGATCACGGTAGTTTTTTGCAATTGACGTACCGCTCGCAGAATGTCTTTTTCAGAGTTTTTGCCGTCTTCCAATACGAGCAGTGCGCTGTCAATATTGCCTATCGAACTGAGAACATCGTCGGTCGGGAGTATCGCTGGCATATCGTATATGACAATACGTGATTGGTAGCGTTCTCTTGCCTCTTTAAAAAACGATACCATTTTGGGGCTGGAGATGATTTCTGCTGTACTGCCAATACTGCCACGACCAGGTACTAGTACTAAGCGGTCGAGGCCGGGGTTTACTAGAATATCCTGAAGCTCTACCTTGCCTTGTATGCAATCGATTAAGCCGTGCTCAGCTTTAATACCGAAGCGTTTCGCGAGCGTCGGGTTACGTAAATTCATATCAACCAACAGTACTGTTTGGTTAACTTCTAAAGCAATTGCAATAGCGAGGTTTGCAGCGATAAGGGATTTACCTTCCCCCTCAGTAGGTGATGTTATGGCCAAGCTACGCCAATTGTTTTCACGCATTTTTTGGATGACTTGGGTGCGCAGTGTTCGGAAGATCTGCCCGTTGACGTTATCGGCAAAGCTTGCGATTACTCGGTTGTCAGCAAGTACATCAGGGTGGGCTGGTAAGACCTTGGTGCGTGAGTAGCGTAGTGCTTCAAGCGAATTCGCATTGATCTCTTCAGGTGATTGCGCTGGCGGTTCTGGAACATGTTCGCCTTTGGCTTTGTTAACGGCTTTTTGTATTCTGTGCATAATGGTTAAACCAGATTTAGCATGGTTGAGATTTTTAGCCAGAGTTCATCTAAGGCCATCACAAAGAAGTGAAATACGACGATACCTAGGATGAGAAAGCCAATGGTGACCCACATGAGTTTGAAGCGGTTATGGCGACGCTCCAATTGATCGCGCTCAGTATCGATGTGCTGAATCACCGCTAAAGGCGCTTGTTCTATAATACGTGAGATATTGGCGACGCCGCGCACGCCTGGGGCGAGAAATTCTGCGGCGAGCATTAAACCACCGCCAGCGCCAAAAGAGAGGATAAAGGCCATTAATAGTAGTTTTTTGCGGCTGGGTTTAACTGGCTTTTCAGGCACGCTAGGCGGCTCAATCATTTTGAAACTTCCCGCTTTGTTTTCAGCTTCCATGTTTTGAGCGACATTGGAGTCGAGCAGTTTGATGTGCAGCTCTTGGTATTTATCGATTTTGCCTTGGTAGTCTCGCGTCATTTCGTCATATTGACGCTGTACTTGGTGAGTGCGAATAATACGCTCTTTGTAGGTGGCAAGATCGGACTCGAAGTGTTTGCGGCGGTCGCGTAGGCGGACGAGTTCATTCTCCATCGACGTAATTCGAGATTTTGTTTGTCGGTAGAGCGGGTTGAGTGCGTCTTCTTCAGAAACGTCGTCGCCTGTCTCGCTAATGGTTTCCTCGGCGACCTTGATTTCTTTTTCGAGGCGAATGATGTCTGGGTGAGAATCCGCGTAGACAATGATTAATTTGGCATATTGCTCTTTTAGTTCCATTAGCCGCTGCCGGGGCGTGATGACCGCGCTCCCTTGGGATGACGAGTATTGTACATACGGCGACAAATTAGACAGTTCAATACTTAGCTCGTGAATATTGCTTTTTACCCGAACGGATTCATCTTGGGTATTGATGATTTGCTGATCCAGGCGCTCGACGGCACCGAGATTAAATGACAGTAATTCGGGCAAACTGTCACCATATTGCACTTTAAAGTCGGCGATTTTGTTTTCAATGCTTTGTACTCGTTTCTGCATACGAGCGACTTCGTCATGTAAAAACTGCGCTGTCTCATTCGCCTTGGTGGTACGTGACTTGACGTTCTCTTCCAAAAATAACGTAGCCAACTCATTGGCTACGCGCTGGGCTACCTGGGGGCTGTGATCCAAGAACGACACAATAAAAGCGACATTGGCTGTACTAATACGTCCGTTAGCGCCGGGCACATCGGCTTCGATCATTCGTAGGCTCATGCTTTTCTCGAAGCTATCACTGAGTTGCTTTATCGTGCGGCTTTTACGTATGTCAGCGTAAAGTCCGGTTTTATCGATAATTTCAATGATTTTAGCGCTAGTCAGAATTTTCTGACGGGTGGTTTCGATTTGCTGTTCAGCTTGATTTACCACCGTGGATTTAACCATCTCCTCCGGGATATCTTGGCCTTGAATCAAGATGATTGCCGTGGACTCAAATAGCGCAGGGAGTGATGTCACTACGATGACGCTCAATAGCAGCAATATTGGGGTCGTAAAGATGAAAAGTAACTTACGTCGACGTAGTATGCCGATGTAATCATCAATGGATGGGCCGGATTCTTCCATAGCTTGACTGGTCTCGGTAGAAATTATCTCGTTGTGTGCTGGACTAATCTATTGATGTATCGTCCGCGGTTTTTTTTAGTAGTGTGTCTAAATTTGGCGATTCGTAGGCGGATTTGCCAAATTGTCGCGAGGGTTTTTGCCCTAGCGCCAGCAAGCCACCCTCGGCGCGTTCTTTGAGGACACCGTGCATATATTGTTCATCAATAAAGTAGACTCCGTCGCCAAAGGCAAATGAGAGTGCGGTATCGCAAACGACATTGACTAATCTTGGTATGCCACGGCTAGCCGCAAAAATAAGGCGATAGGCGCCTAAATCGAAAATCGGTTTTGCACTACCAACCCGTGTTAAGCGATGTTTCATATACGCGATGGTTTCTTTTAAACTCAAAGCGGCAATGTGGTAATCCGCGGCTACGCGTTGCGAAAACTGCATAAGCTCGGGTTGCATGAGTAAGTCGCGCAGCTGTGGTTGCCCGATCAGAATAATTTGCAAGCCAGGCTCCACTGTATCGATATTCGATAGCATGCGTAGCTCTTCAAGCAAGGGCATACCGAGGTTTTGCGCTTCATCAATGATAAGCACTGTGCGTTCGCCTGAGCGTGTTTGATTCTCAAGAAACTGCTCGAAATTATGGTAAAGCGCGATTGGGCTTTCGTCGTTGTATGGTTGATTGAAGGAGTGTAATACCCAAGGCAGTAATTGACCCATGTGATTGTGGGTATTATTGATCAGGCCAACCTTGATCCGTCCGTGTAATTGGCCTAGCAGGTGTTTGACGATTGTGGTCTTACCACTGCCAACTTCGCCAGTAATGACGGTAAACCCCGATTGACTGATCACTCCATATTCCAGCATCGAGAATGCGGTTGTATGGGTGGTGCCCATGTAGAGCAGCTCGGGGTCGAAATTTAGTGAAAAAGGCTTCTTAGAAAAGCCGTAGTAAGATTCGTACATGTGTTTGCATCAACTCGACAAACAAGAGCATTGTCAGGCCTGTAAATTAGGATTAGTTTGTGGTAAATAGCTGTGAAATACTATCACATGCCAGCCTCAATAACTGCTTATGATCGATTGTAGCGTTAGCTTAAGTGTTGTCGGTTCAAAAGGGGGTTTGAAAAAACCGTGATAGTGACCTCTCGGGTTCACTAAAACTAAGTAGCTACTATGGTCGATAGTATAGCTATCATCCCCTTGGCTAATTTTGTTAAATGCCACATTAACATTTTGAGTTAACTGCATTATGTTAATAAATTCGCCCGTGACGCCGATAAACGATGGATTAAAGTAAGGCACATATTGCGCCAGTACTTCAGGGGTATCACGTGCAGGGTCTAAGCTTACCAGTGTTACTTGCACCTGCTCTGCGTACTCATCTTCGAGCATTCCCATCATTCGATTGAGATCCGCAAGTGTGGTCGGACAAATATCTGGACAATGCGTAAAGCCAAAATACATTAGCGACCACTTGCCTTGTATGTCTGTCAGCTCAAAGGGTTTATTGTGGTGGTCACGTAATTGGAAAGGCTTAATAATACGTGGTTGGTTAAATACAATGGCACGGTTTGCCTGTAGCTCCCCATCACTTAAAATACGCGTCGATTGAATCTTGTAAATAAACATAGTCATAAACAAGGTCATGACACAGCCAATACCGATGAGTGTGTTGCGTATGCCACGGGCTTGCTGGGGTGTTTTAGGAGGGGCTATATTGCTAAGGTTAGTCATGTGTTCAGAGCGCGCTTATTGGGAAGACGTAGTGATCAATGAGCATGATAACAAACAGTGCCATTAGGTAGACAATAGAGTACCAAAATGTGTTCATGCCTGCGTTTTTACCACGGCCGAGATAAAGCATAAAAGAATAATATAAAAACCCAAGGCCTAGTATAAGAGCGCCTACCAAATAGAATACGTTAAGCATACGCGTCACAAAGGGCAACACAGTGACGATGATCAACATAAAGGTGTAAAGCAAGATGTGTAACTTGGCATATTGCTCACCATGCGTCACCGGTAGCATTGGAATTTTTGCTTTGGCATATTCGTCTTTTCGGTGCACAGCTAGTGCCCAAAAGTGCGGTGGTGTCCAAGCGAATATGATCAGCACTAAAAGTAAGGCGTGCCCATGTATATCCCCGGTAACCGCTGTCCAGCCAAGCAGTGGCGGTGCAGCGCCGGCAAGTCCACCGATAACGATGTTTTGTGGCGTGGCGCGTTTTAAGTAGAGCGTATAGATAAACGCGTAGCCGACCAGTGAGGCTAAAGTTAACCAAGCCGTAATGGCATTGACGCCAAATAGCAGAATTACTAAACCGCCGATACCGAGTACCAAGGCAAAAATGATCGCATTGCGGGGGGCGATACGACCCTTAGCAAGTGGGCGGTTATGAGTACGTGCCATTTTAATATCGACATGGCGGTCAACTAAGTGATTTACAGCAGCAGCAGAGCCTGCACATAAAGCAATGCCAAGGTTTCCAAGGATGAGCGCATTAAGCGGTGGAATTCCGGGCACAGCTAAAAGCATGCCTATAAGAGAGGTCAATAGCATAAGAGCYACCACKTTGGGCTTACAAAGCTCCAAATAGTCGCGCCAGCTAATCATGTTGTTATTTTCTTGGCTTAGGGCCTCGGGCATTAGTGGGCTCTCATCTTTCATCTGGTTCGTTTGGGTCATTTGGCGCTATTCTATCATTGTCTGGCAGTTGAGACACGGTGGTTAATAATCACCATTATTACAAGCAATAAAGCCCCTACGCCGTTATGAGCAACGGCCACAGCAAGCGGTAAACTCAGGACGACGTTGCTTACGCCTAAGGCGACCTGTAAGGCTAGAATAACGATTAATATGAAGGCCAATATTCGGCTACTTCTAAGTTGTATTCCAAATAAGCGGATGGCCAGTATCAATACCAAAACAGTAGTGATCAGTGCGCCAATACGGTGACTGAGGTGGATGGCGGTACGCGCTTGGTTTTCAAGCAGGCCGCCGAGGTAGTTGGGRCCTATGCCTTGGAAGATATTAAAACCTTGTAAAAAGTCAGCTTGAGGCCAGAGTTGATTTTGACAAAGCGGAAAATCAGGGCAGGCGAGCGCGGCATAATTGGATGAGATCCAACCGCCCAAGGCGATCTGAATGGCAACGACAATCAATACAAGCATAGCAAATGGGCGAATGGCTACCGTTTGGCGATGAGCCTCGTAAGGCAATCGCCAGTGCCACTGAGCCAGCCTTTGAAGAAGCAAGCACAACAGAGAGACGGTGGCAAAGCCGCCAAGTAGGTGCAGCGTTACGACTTGAGGCCACAGCTTAAGGGTGACTGTCCACATCCCAAATAGGCCTTGGACTACGACAAATCCGGCCAAAAATGCTGGAAGTTTAAAGGGTACGGTTTTGGAGCCGTGATGACGTTTCGCGATGTAAGCCAAATTGCCAAAATACAGCAGTACCATGCCCAAAAGGTAAGGGTCAATCATTGAGCCTTTTACGATTCTGGTAATCGTACCGGCGACGAGTAAACCCAGTAGAGCACTAATGCTGATCCACGGGTGGCGGTCAGCGAGTTTTCGTCGTTGATACAGCGCCATAAAAAACAAAATTAAGATGATTAGGCCTAGTGTCGAAGCCAGTATTCGGTGCAGTTGTTCTGGCCAAGTTTTATCACGCTCTACTGGGGTATCTGCAAAAGACAGGTTGGCGTGGTGAACATCGGCGTCACTTGTCGGCACCCATAAATGGCCATAGCAGGTGGGCCAGTCTGGGCAACCTAGGCCAGCATCAGCGAGGCGAGTAAATGCGCCCATGAGAATCACGGCACAGGCGAGACAGAAGGCGAATAAGGTAAGTTGGAATAGGCTTCGTTGCAACATAGGTTTATTGATAATCGATAGAGTATTTAAGGGCCCGTTTGATGTCTTTTAGCAGTAAATTGCCGTGAATTTCGGCGTCGTAATACATCATCGCGTAGCCTTCTTGGTCGACCAATAAATAATAGGGCTGACTTTCAATATCACGTGTTAAACCGGCATTTTGAATCCAGCTCTGCCAAGCACTTAAATCGGCGCTGGTATTTTTAAGCCTTGGGTGGTCGGCGGCGATACTCTCTAGGTATTGTCTGCCTGTTCTGCCTGCGAGGTTGACGGTATATCGTTCGACTCTTGTCGATTTTTCACCAAGGCGAATGTGAACCTGACGTGTGGTATAGAGGTTTTGCTGGCAGTCTTGGTTGCATGCTCCTGTGATGGGAATAACTAAGCGCCATAGTTTATCATCGGCAATGGCTTTAATTAGAACGTCGTCTTTGTCGCTAATCAAGTCTTGAATTTTCACCGCTTTGCTAAGCAGTATGCCGTTGTTTACCGTATTTTGAGGCACCCCAATACCGGAAAAAAACATGGTGTAGGCGGCAATGATCGGCAGTAGAGCTACCGCGAGTATGGCGATTAAAGTGCGACGATTACTCTTTTTGACCGCGTCTTCGGTCTTTGGGCTTAGATTCTTTTGCGTATCTTGCATAGTTGGGCTCTAGTAAACGGTTGGACTCTGGTAAACAGTTGGGCTCGGGTAAACGCTTAGATGCGTGACATCAATTAAGGTGATTTTCTGCGTAGCACCTGAACTAGGTTGGTGCTGGCGATGATATAAAGTATCGCCAAGACTACAGCCATTAAAAACCACTGTACCGCGTAGGCGGTATGCTTTGAGGGCGACATATTAACCGCCTGCCACTGTACTTGCAAAGCGCCAGGGCTATCGACGTCTAGGCGTAAAGTTTTGTTAAATAGTGTTTGCTGAAATTGGTTTTGCATGATATCGAGGTCAGCCTCGAGTATTTTATGTGGCCATAACAGAACAGGGGTGTCAGGTTCTTGGATCAAGGCGGAGTCACTTGGAACGCTTGCCACGCCGATTAGGGTAATGTCTTTTGTGGGTGTGTCGAATTCTGGGATATGCTCCCGAAATGGCGAACCACCCACCCAGCCACGATTAACGACAATTATTGTATTGTCGGCGAGTACAAAAGGCATAAGTACGTGATAGCCGAGCTGATGGTGAAAGCGTTGGTTCTCTCTTAACCAATACTTTTCAGGCTTAAAGCGTCCTTGAACGAATACCCGTGAGAAGTCAGTGATACCATCGTTTGCTGCCGTGTGATCGGTAACGAGTGCTTTTGGCGGTTGTGCTAGCTGGGTTTCAAGTTGCTTGAGCAGCGCTGTTTTTTGCTCAGCACGATCGAGCTGCCAAAAGCCAAGAGACGATAATAGCGGAAGGAGAAAAACCACAAAAAGCGTTAGCTTCCAGTTAAAATCAAAGCTCAAAGTTTGTTTTACGCTCATCGTTATTTTTACAGGGGGAGGTTGTATTTATGGTAATCAAAATAATCATTCTGATCGAATTTGTCGCACTATTGATCAGTTTGGGTAGTGGGCTGCGGTTTTTGTTTAAAGATGTTGGTGTTAGTGATTCAAAGCGCGCCGTATATGCGTTAGGGGTAAGAATCTCAATTGCCGTGACGATGATGTTAACAATTGCCTTCGGTATCCATAGCGGTCAGCTAGTCAACACCGCACCGTGGGATCAGCCACGGGCGGTTAATCAGTCAGGTAGTTAGCCCGTAATATAAATAGTTAGCCCATAAGATATACAAAGATAAACAGGCCAACCCATACCACGTCAACAAAGTGCCAGTACCAACTGGCAGCTTCAAAACCGAAGCAGTCGTGGTGAGTAAAGTGGCCTTTTAATACTGAGCGTAGCCACTGAACCAATAACATAAAGGTTCCGAGCGTTACGTGTAAACCGTGGAAGCCGGTGAGCAAGAAGAAGGTAGTTCCGTAGGCGCCTGAATCCAAGGTTAAACCGACGTGGTAGGCATGCGCATACTCTGCGTATTGTACAAACAGGAAGATAATACCTAGAACAACGGTCAAGCCAAGCATGGAATTAAAGCCAAACAGACCTGACTTTTTGTCGTTTTTAAGTGCCGTATGGGCAAAGTGTACAGTCACACTTGAGGTTAATAGCAGTGATGTATTCCAGAACGGCAACCAGCCAAGCCAATTGGATATACCGGGGTTACTCATATTCTCGGCAGGACCTTTTACTACAGCAGCAGCGCCGTTAGCCGCTTGATCTGGCGTTATCATCAATGGCCATTCAGATTTAAAACCGTTCCATAGTATCTCGCTAGTCGGCCCTTCAGATAACTCTACCAAAGCGACATTACGGATATACCAAAGTGCGCCAAAGAAGGCGGCGAAGAACATGACTTCACTAAAAATAAACCAACCCATTCCCCAGACATAAGAGCGTTTGAGCTGGGCGCTGTTCATGCCGCGCCGGTTTTCGTCAACGACTTGTGAGAACCAAACATAAAGTACGGCCATAAAGAAAAACAGACTCAGTACAAATACTGAAGCTGAGGTGCCGCCGCTTTCATCAGCTTTAATGTTGTTTAACCAACTGCCTAAGCTAGTGACGGTAAGGAACAAAGATAGCGACGCGAAGATCGGTAGTCGGCTCTGTTCCGGTACATAATAATGTTCGTATTGTTGTTCCATAGAGTTTTCCTCTCAATGGGCACTAAAGTGTGCTTTACATGAATTCTAGTGTTTTTATTTCGCGACTGTTTTGTACTGTGTTAGCAGACGCCTGAGCGGATTTATTAGCGATCTCTTGTGCTTTACTTTCAACTTCATCGGGCGACTGTTCAGTCACATCAAAAAGGCTGTAAGAGAGCACAATCGTACCAACACGTTTGGGCAAATCCTGATCCACAATAAACCGCAAGCCAAGTTCGGCTCGCTCACCGGGTGCTAATGTTTGACGATTAAAGCAAAAACACTCGGTTTTATGAAAATAGTTGGCCGCGTTAGACGGCACCATACTGGGCACTGCCTGACCAACCATAATCTTTGAAGTCGGGTTATGTGCGATAAAATGCGTTGTCATTGCCTGGCCTGGATGGACCTCAATGGTGTAATCCTTGGGCTTAAAAGCCCAAGGCATTTCGCTATTATTTATCGCAACAAACTTTACCTTCACTGTGCGGCTTGTATCCACATCAGCGGACATGGCTTGGTATTGACTGGCCGTTTTGCCATTAATACCCGTTACTTCACAAAACAAGTCGTACATTGGCGGCATGACCCAGACCGCAAATACAAACATTGCCACACACAAGCTAACCAATTTAGTTACGGTTTTCTGGAGTGCTTTATGCTCGTTGTTGTCGTTCTCGTTCATGCAGCTTTTTACCTTTTTTACCAGTTTATCACCAACAAGCCATGTTACTTAATTTCTGGCGGAGTGGTAAATGTATGGTAAGGCGCAGGCGATGGGACTGTCCACTCTAGGCCGTGTGATCCTTCCCAAACGCGTGCGGTTGCTTTTCTGCCGCCCATAATGGTTTTGATCACGATGACTAAGAATAGGAGTTGTGCAGCACCAAATAAGAATGCACCAACAGACGAGATCATATTCCAGTCGGCCCATAGTGGGTTGTAGTCTGGGATACGTCGTGGCATACCGGCTAGGCCGGAAAAGTGCATTGGGAAGAAGGTGATGTTCAAACCCGCAAATGCCAACCAAAAATGCGTCTTACCTAAAGCCTCGTCATACATGTTGCCGCACCACTTAGGTAACCAGTAATAAACAGCCGCAGTTATAGAGAAGATGGCACCAGGCACCAATACATAATGGAAATGCGCCACTACAAAGTAGGTATCGTGGTACTGGAAGTCAGCTGGTGCGATAGCCAGCATCAAGCCAGAGAAACCACCGATAGTGAACAAAATCACAAAGGCAATTGAGAACAGCATAGGCGTCTCAAAAGTCATTGAGCCTTTCCACATAGTGGTTACCCAGTTAAAAACTTTTACGCCGGTAGGTATAGCAATTAGCATGGTGGCGTACATAAATGCAGCTTCGGCGACTAAGGGCATGCCAACAGTGAACATGTGATGCGCCCAAACAATAAAGCTTAGGAAAGCGATCGATGCCGTGGCATATACCATTGAGGAGTAACCAAACAAAGGCTTGCGAGCAAAGGTTGGGATGATCGCACTGACTATACCGAAGGCGGGTAAGATCATGATATACACTTCAGGATGGCCGAAGAACCAGAATATGTGTTGGAAAAGTACCGGATCACCACCACCAGCAGCGTCAAAGAAGCTTGTGCCGAAATGAATATCCATTAACATCATGGTAACAACACCTGCTAGTACGGGCATAACCGCAATCAGCAAGTAGGCAGTTATTAGCCATGTCCACACGAATAAGGGCATTTTCATTAGCGTCATGCCAGGAGCGCGCATGTTGAGAATGGTGGCGATAATGTTGATCGCGCCCATAATCGAGCTGATACCTATGATGTGTACGCCAAAGATGAAGAAGGTAACGGTATCGGGAGCGTACGTAGTTGATAGTGGTGCGTAGAACGTCCAACCGAAGTTAGGTGCGCCGCCAGCCATAAAAAAAGTTGAGGTTAATAGCGCAAAAGCAAAAGGAAGAATCCAAAAGCTCCAGTTGTTCATTCTGGGCAGCGCCATATCTGGGGCGCCAATCATCATGGGTATCATCCAGTTAGCCAAGCCAACAAAGGCCGGCATAACCGCACCAAACACCATGATTAAACCGTGCATGGTGGTCATTTGGTTAAAGAACTCGGGCTTAACAATCTGAAGACCGGGTTCGAACAATTCTGCGCGAATGACTAACGCAAAAATGCCACCGAGGAAGAACATTGTAAAGCTGAACCATAGGTACATACTACCTATGTCTTTGTGGTTGGTAGTGAACAACCAACGGGTAAACCCTTTCGCAGGACCGTGTGCCATTGTTTCGTTCTCCTATTGGCCTTGTTTGTACGTAACAATATCTAGCGGCTGCACTGAGTCGCCCATATTGTTACCAAACGCATTTCGTTGGAAGGTAATGATTTTTGCTAGCGAGACTGGGTCGAGCTGCTCGCCGTATGCGGCCATCATCGGGTTGTTGGGGCTGCCGTTAATAACCATGTCTAGGTGGTCAGTAATACCGCCAGTAGCGATTTTGCTACCTTTGATTGCGGGACCAACACCGCCTTCGCCATTACCGCCATGACAAGCAGCACAATTAGTGGCGTATAAGGTCTCGCCACCGCTGTATAACTCATCAAAGCTGAAGGTTTTAGAGGATGCGGCTTTAACTTCCGCAGCTTGTGCAGCTTTACCGGCTAACCACTCAGCATATTTAGCTTTAGATACGACGTGCACTTCAATGGGCATAAAACCATGGTCTTTACCACATAGCTCAGCACATTGACCGCGATAAACGCCTTCTTTTTCGACATAAGTCCAAGCGGCATTGGTATAACCGGGAATTGCGTCGCGTTTGACGGCCAAATCCGGTACCCACCAGCTGTGAATAACGTCAGCTGCTGTTACCAGGAAGCGAACTTTAGTATTGGTAGGAATGACTAAGGGTTCGTCTACTTCTAGTAAGTAGTGCTGGCCTTTTTCCTGCTCGTTATCAATTTGAGCACTAGGGGTACTGAGGTTTGAAAAGAAAGAAACCTCAGTGCCTTGATAGTCATATCGCCATTTCCACTGATGACCGGTAACCAAAATATCGATCTCGGGGTCATCACTGTCGTACATATCTTTAAGCGTTGATGTCGCTGGGAACGCCATTGCAATTAATATGATCGCAGGAACTGCTGTCCACAATAATTCGAGTGTGAGACTTTCGTGAAACTGCGAGGCTACAGCGCCACGCGACTTGCGGTGCAGGAACATGCTGACAAACATGACCCCAAATACCAAAATGCCTATGACACAACATATATAAAAAATTAACATATGTAAGTCATATACATCTTTACTGATGGATGTGACACCCTCGGTCATGTTGTACTGCCATTCACCGGCCGAGGCTAAAACTGGCATAACTGCCAGAATACCCACGACAACTGACAGAACGAGCGACCGCTTGGAGTTACTTAACATCGCCCTTTCTCCGTAATATAATTAGAGTTTAATAGTCGAAAAATGATTTACTTGATTGGTAGTGCTATGGAACTACCTATAACAGGCTACCGGGAAAGCGATGACTACACGCACTATGACCCGAATATCGCTAAATTATAGCGGCACTTTGCCGCAGGCGGGGGATTATAGCGGTACTAAGGGCTATAAAGTAAGTGGTTAAGCGAAATGGACCCATCTTTTTTATGGTTTTATTGAGCAAAACGAAAATCCAAGTAAAGTAAGCGGATGTCAAATCTTATAAATATCTTCAAACGCCTCCCGCACCGCGAAGCTTACTCCTTGGCTTGGCCGATGATCCTTGGAAATATTTCTGTGCCTCTGATGGGCTTAGCGGACACTGCGATGCTTGGGCATTTGCCGCAGTCGGTTTTTCTTGGAGGTGTTGCCATAGGTGCAACGGTTATTGCGGCGATGTATTGGATGTTTTCGTTTCTGCGCATGGGCACCACGATGAATGCCGCTCGCGCAGTCGGTGAAAAGGATGACGCGTTGCTGATCGCGGTGTTACTACAAAACTTATTAATCGCGTTTACTCTTGGGCTCTTAGTTGTTGTAGGTCAGTTTGTCACAATTCCCTTAGCGCTTTGGTTGATTGAACCTGATGCGGCACTGATGAAAGTCATTGCAGAATATTCTCAAATACGGATTTATTCCGCACCTGCGGTCTTAGTGACGTATGTGATCACGGGTTGGTTTATCGGTTTGCAAAATACCCGTGTCATCTTAATGATTATGTTGATTGTTAATGTGCTCAACATCGCACTGGATTATCTCTTTATTGTTCACTGGAACATGGAGGCTCGTGGTGCTGCCTTCGCGTCGCTCGCTGCTGAGTACGTCGGCTTGACGGTTGCCGTCTGCTGGGCGCTTCATCGTTTGAAACGCTTAGGGGTGAATCAGCTTTGGTCGCAAGCGTTATCGCGCTTTCATTCATGGGGCAAAGCTTTTTCTACCAATACTGATTTGTTCTTTCGTACTTGTGCATTGTTATTTGTGTTCAACTTCTTCAATGCTGTCAGCGCAGGCTTTGGCCATGACACGCTCGCAGCCAATGCGATTCTTTTGCAATTACTGTTGTTTGTATCGTTTTGTCTTGATGGCTACGCCCATGCGGCGGAAGCGATGATAGCCAAAGCGCTAGGTGCCATGAATATACGTGCTTTCTATGAGGCCAGTACGGTGATAGCTGTAATGGCCGTGCTCATCGCTCTGCTGCTAACGGTTTTTTTGTTAGCTGGCGCCCACGTGATTTTTCCTAGACTAAGTGATATCGAGGAGGTGGTACGGATTACCCATCAATATTCGCTTTGGTTGTTTGTTTTGCCGATGGTCAGTGTGTGGTGCTACCTGTTTGACGGAATTTTTATTGGGGCAGGTAAGACGCGTACTATGATGGTCTCGATGTTATTTGCCTTGTTCTTGGTGTTTATACCGACTTGGTGGTTTTCCAGAAGTTGGGGGAATCATGGTTTGTGGTTGGCTTTTATTTTGTTTAATGCCGCACGCGGCGTGACTTTAGCTTGGGCTTTTTGGGGGATATCTCGCCGAAAAGGGTGGTTACTATCTATATAGAGAGCTAAATAGGAGCTATATAAGAACAATATAAGAGCAGCCGTTTTTAGCACATTGCATCCTAATGCCTTGTTTTTAACCGAAAATCGCTTATGTTGATAAGTGGAGTATCTGTCGTTGCGATCAAATTCATGCGTACAGATTGAGGGTTAAACAACTATTATGAGCGAGCAAAATATTTTGCATATTCGTCAAGCGATTACTGAAGCGCGAGCGGAAGAGGCTAATACTCACGCCCTTCAGAATTATATCGAGTCACAACTTCCGCAAATGCATCGGGTGATTAATCTCCCTGAAGACAAAGCCGGTGCTACCATGATTGATTTTGTCACGCGCTATATAGAGCACGTGCCAGATTTTGTGGAAGCCCTAACGGAGTTAACCAAAACATCGGGTATTCATTCTTGTGCAGAGGGCCTGTTAACTATTGCGCAAACGTATTTTGCGAAACCCCCTGAGCTTGTAAATGACCATAAAGGTTTGCATGCCTTGATTGATGAGGCTTATTTGGCGCATCGATTAATGGAAGAGGTGAATGATCGGATTATGATGAAGTATGGCATCCCCTTGGTGCCAATGGATATGACGGTTTCTAACCTCATCGTGCACAATTTGCTAGGCGATGATTTTGCGAATGAGCTTGATACGGCGGTGCATTATTCAATCGAAGGTTTATTTAAAACCGATAAATTTATTGATCAGCCTCAATTTAATAATTACGTTGAAAACCATAAACGTGATGGCTGGGATAGCGACTTAAAGCGTTGGCCATGCTTGGCTGGGGATTCTAGTATTACCCTTAATTTGGATATGAACGTGCCAGACGGCGATTTACATTAGGCCGCTAGCTACCAGTATATGCCCCATGTTCTGGGGCATATACTTAGATGCTAAGCATCGCTGTCGTCCTTACTTGGGTTTGGTGTGAAGTGTAAAACCTGTATCTCGCTTTGGCGCTGGGGTTCTTGTCGATTGCCCCGGGTTTCCAGCTCTTGTGGTTGCGAGTCAAATAATCGAGCCTCAATAAAGCCGCACGCGATACACTCCCGATAGTCTTTACCTTCGCTGTGATACATCACCGTGCGGTCTTGAGCTTTGCATTGTGGGCAAGTTGCGCCCGCGATAAAACGTTTTTTAATACTCATCTTGCTCTCTATGTTAGCTCTCTATTTAGTTCAGGCCGGAGTGACGCATCAGTGCTTCAGCATCGGGTTTACGCCCTCTAAAGTTGATAAATAAATTCATCGCTTCGTCTGAGCCTCCTTTAGCTAGGATTTCATTTAAAAAACGCTGGCCGGTTTCGGGGTTAAACAAGCCCTCTTCCTCGAATGCGGAAAAAGCGTCAGCCGATAAGACTTCGGCCCATTTGTAGCTGTAGTAACCGGCAGCGTAGCCACCGGCGAAAATATGGCTAAAACCATTCTGAAATTGGTTAAATTTCGGAGGAATAATGAGCGCTGTTTTCTGTCTAACTTCATCAAGTAATGCTTGCACGCCTTGGAATTGGTCACCGCCGTATTCCATATGCAGTCGTAGGTCAAAAATAGCAAATTCTAGCTGGCGCAACATCTGCAACGCGGATTGAAAATTTTTGGCCGCGAGCATGTTGTCGAGCAAGGTTGCAGGCAAGGCCTCTTTGCTTTGGTGGTGCTGAGAAAGAAAGGCTAATACCTCTCGCTGCCAACAAAAGTTTTCCATAAACTGGCTGGGCAGTTCGACGGCGTCCCAAGCCACTCCACTAATACCACTTACCGCTGCCACGTCCATTTGCGTCAACATATGGTGTAGACCATGGCCAAATTCGTGGAATAGCGTTGTTACCTCGTTATGGGTTAGCAAGCAAGCCTGCCCATCATTAGCGGGGTTAAAATTACAGACTAAAAAGGACACCGGTAATTGCAGCTGACCTTGTTTTTGACGTCGTGTGCGACAGCCAGCCATCCACGCGCCGCCGCGCTTCTCAGCTCTGGCGTGCAAGTCCAAGTAGAAGCCCGCTATTTGCTTGCCTTGGCTGCGGATCTCATAATATTGCGCGTGTTCGTTCCAGGTTTGCGCTTCCGAGAGTGTTACATCAATGCTATAGAGCGTTTTGGCAACACGAAATAAGCCGTCTAAGACAACTGGGAGGGGGAAGTAGGGGCGCAGTTGTTCTTGTGAGATATCATACTTGGCGATTTTTAGCTTTTCACTAAAATAAGGGATGTCCCAAGCATCTAAGCTTTCGGTTTGGTACTGCTCTTTTGCAAAGGCTTGTAATTCTTGAAGCTCTTGCTCTGCAAAGGGGCGAGTTTTATCTGCAAGATCCTGTAAAAAACCAATGACTTGCTCAGGGCTTTCGGCCATTTTACTGGCGATAGATACCTGCGCGTAATTATCGAAGCCGAGCAAGTTGGCGAGCTCTTGGCGTCGAGTTACAATTTGATTAATGTTGTCGGTATTATCCCACTGATTTGCGGTCGGCCCAAAACGAGAAGCTCGGGTGTTGTAAGCTTCATACATTTCTCGGCGCAATTCACGGTTTTCCGATTGTGTCATTACGGTCATGTATACCGGGATGTCGAGGGTTAATACATAGCCTTCAAGTTTACGTTTTTGGGCAGCCTGCTGTGCGCCTGTGACGAGAAACGCAGGTAATCCGGCTAATTCTTTTTCATCTGTCAGCCGTTTTACCCAGCCGTTGCCGGCATCCAGTACGTTGTTGGCGAATGTTGTGCCTAGCTGGCTTAGCTCAGCTTGCAGTTCCGCAAAGCGTTTTTTGTTTTCCCCTTCGAGGTTCACACCTGATAAGCGAAAATTCCGTAAAGAATCCGTAATGCTTTTCTTTTTCTGTTGATCTAATTGTTTAAAATCAGCAGAATCAGCGATCTGTTGGTAAGCGCGATAAAGTGCTTCATTTTGGCCGAAAGCGGTATGATAAGCCGTTAACTTTTGCTGTGCTTGCTCGTAGGCTTGGCGCAGTTCATCGTTGTTAGCAACAGCGTTAAGATGACTAACGGGAGCCCAGGCATTGTCGATACGGTCGTCGCTTTCTTCTATCGGTGCAATCAGCTCAAGCCATTGTTGTTCGCTGGAAAGTGCTGTTTTCTGTGTGGCGCTTTGTTGTTCAGTAAGCAGGGCAGATAAATGGGATTCAGCCTTCTCAATCAGTTCGCTTATTGCAGGTACAACGTCGGCAGGTTTGATATTGTCGAACGGCGGCAATGTGTGATCTTGCAACAAAGGGTTTGTCATACCATTAGTCTCTGGCTTGTGATAAAAGTTGGCTAAAATAAGGAGCACTTACGCTCAAACATTCAGTCTACTAATTTGGAGATTACATTGAACGATTGCAAGTCTGTACGTGCATTTAATGGCGTGAATCCCACCTTCGGTAACGAGGTTTTTATTGATGACGCCGCAGTCGTCATTGGCGATGTCACTTTAGGCGACGATGTCTCGGTTTGGCCCTGTGCTGTGATACGTGGTGATATGCATCATATTCGCGTAGGGGCGAGGACAAACGTGCAAGATAATGCCGTTCTCCATATTACCCACGCGAGTGATTTTAATGACGGTGGCTGGCCCTTGATCATTGGCGAGGACGTAATCATTGGCCACGGTGCCTGTCTCCATGGTTGTACCGTAGGTAATCGCGTTTTAGTCGGAATTAACGCCATAATATTAGACGGTGCCGTGGTGCCAGATGATGTTGTCATTGCTGCCAATACCCTCGTACCTCCCGGCAAAGTACTCGAAAGTGGCTACCTTTATGTTGGCAGCCCTTGCAAACCTGCTCGACCGTTAAAAGAGAGTGAGATGAAGTTTTTTACTTATTCAGCTCAAAACTATGTGAAGCTGAAAAATGAATATCTCAAGGGGTAGTTGTGAATACTAAACAAGCCGTTTCAAAGCCGAATGTCGATACCGTGCGCATTCTGAATATTGACGTACACAATTGGGAGTTCGATGCATTTGTAGAGCACTTGGAAGAGGGTGTTGTGGTGACGCCGAATATCGATCATTTTGTGCGCTTGCATAATGACCCTAATTTTTATGAATGCTACCAACAGTATGATCACGTTGTGTGTGACAGCCGTGTTGTGTTCCTTTTAATGAAGCTGCTCTTCCCTAGCAATAATTTAGTGGCGCAAATAGCCGGTTCTGATTTGTTCCCCGCTTACTGTGAGCATCATAAAAATAACACGGATAAGGTTAAAGTATTTTTATTAGGTGGCTCTGAAGCGTCGGTTAAAGCGGCTCAAGAGGCGGTAAACACCCGCACCAATAGTCAAATTGTTGTTGGCGGCTACTCACCGCCTTTTGGCTTTGAGGGCGACCCGCAGGAGCTGCAAAAAATTATCCAGCTGATAGAGGCTGCGGGCACCACGGCTTTGGCTGTTGGGCTTGGCTCACCTAAGCAGGAAAATTGGATTCGGGAGAACCGAGATAAGCTTCCAGGGGTAAAATTATTTTTTGCGATTGGTGCCACGATTGATTTTCAGGCCGGGGAGGTGAGCCGCGCGCCACGCTGGATGGTGAATATGGGCCTAGAATGGTCTTACCGCTTGATGAAGGAGCCGAAGCGGATGTTTAAACGTTATTTTGTGGACGATATGCCATTCTTTTGGTTTTTACTCAAACAGCGTTTAGGCTTGTATAAAAACCCTTGGCGTTGAATGCGGGTTTGTTAATAGGCGGGGTTTATTAATAAGAGCTGGGTTATTAATAAAAAAGGGCTGCATTAGCAGCCCTTTTTCTATACTTCTGTTTGGTCTGTGGGTCTAGTATCCATGTACTCTGAGCTTTCAGGCGACACCGAGCGTCTTAGTGAGCCTTTTTAGTAATGAGGCTGTAAGGCGTTAGAATCAGGATCTTGATGTCCAAAAATGGCGACCAATTACTAATGTACTCCAGATCCAATTCGACACGGCGACTCATCAGGTCGATAGTATCGGTTTCGCCTCGTAGGCCATTGATCTGCGCTAGGCCGGTCATGCCTGGCTTAATTCTGTGTCGAGTTAAGTAAGCTTTTACTTTGTCAGAATAATATTCGTTATGTGATACCGCATGCGGCCTAGGGCCTACAAGAGACATACTGCCTTCTAGTACATTAAATAGCTGCGGTAGCTCATCTAGGCTAGTTTTCCGAATAAACGCACCGACCCGAGTGATACGCGGGTCATCCTTGGTGGCCTGCTTTACCACTTGTTCTGATTGGTGAATATACATGCTGCGGAATTTGTAGACATAGAATTTTTTACCATCCCAACCGTCTCGCATTTGCCTAAAAATAACGGGGCCTGAGGAATTAAGTTTAACCGCCAGAGCGACACCGGCTAGGATTGGGCTAATCCCGATAATGACGCACAGTGCAATCGTCTTATCCATAAAGGATTTTACAAAGGCCGGTCCGCCCGCCATTAACGGTGTTTCGTTAAGGTTGATGAGCGGCACTCCAGCGACTTCTCGTACGCTGTGATTGAGCAACTGAAATTCAAAAATATCCGGTGCCCATACGATATCAATGTTTGAATCGATGAGTTTATCTTGAACACTCTTGGTATGATGGTTGAGCGCAAAAGGGAGGGCAACATACACGCGGCGTATATTGTTATTCTCAATAATCTCTTCCAGTTGTTCTGTATTACCTAAAAGCGGTATCGAGTCGACCGTCCATTCTTTGCCTGAATCACCATAGTCAATGACACCGATGATCTTGTCATTTAGCCAAATGTTATTAGAGATGCTGGTGGCAAGGTGCCGAGCCATTGAGCCCGTCCCTATGATCACGGCAGGAATGCGCTGGCGATAGTTTTTGCGGTAAATGGTGTGAATCTGATAGGTCACTACAAAAATTAGCGCCTGCATAACAAAGGACAGAAGCGCCCAGTAAACAATTATCTGGCGGGAATAGGTTTCTGACGTTTTGGTCAAGTATGCGACCCAAGCGAGCATAATAATGACCGCTCCCCAGGCTCTAGCAATATGTTGAATACCACCGAGGACGCTTTCAAAACGTCTCAATATACCAAACCAGTGGTAAATAATGAGCATCAACAATAATGCGAATACCAGCATCGTTCGGTACGATTCAGGAACGCTTCCGAACTCAGAAATAGTGAGATAGATTAGCGAGCCTGTAATTGCGACCAGGTTTAAAACCTGTTGAACCCAGCGAACAAGGGTGTCGTGATTTTGAAGTAAGCGTTTGCTACGATTGCTTCTAGTTCTGTTAAAATTTTCTTCTGCCATAGGGAGGGGCTCGAAATTTTAGGCGATTAATTAGCAATTATATCAAGCCCACCACAGGGTCGCATAAATCTTTGGCAAATTAACCAAGATTTAAATTATCTCAATGATGGACTTGTTTCAAAAGTTGGCTTTCGAAGGGGTTTGCTGATAATGAGAGGCGGTACTTAGCGTGGCAGCTAGACGTTTCTTCTTAGTGGTGCTGAGCTTAACACTGTTTCTTTAGTTGCGACATGAGTGACTATATTCATGTGCTTTTGGAAAGCTTGAGTGTAAGCCGTAATTTGTTGATGAATAACAAGTGCTCTGCCCATAACCTTGTCTAACATACTTGGGCTACGTGTCAACATTCGGTGCTTATCGAGCGCTACGGCCTTTAAATGCGCCTAAGAATAATAGAGCTGCACCGCAAAGGCTTAAATATATGGGTTCGTCGATAGCGTTAACAAGCCAAACAGGGCTGTCGGCAGAAGCGGCTTGAGAGAACAAGCTAGCAACGATTAAGAAGTTAATAAAAAATAAAATTTTAGCTTTCATGTTAATACCTAGTCACAAATTGGGGAGCACATCACACTTCTTGTGCATACACAGACCATTAAGCAGTAATGATGCCAAGATCGAATGATGGTCCATGTTTATTGTTGTTTTGTTACCTTGTGCAGGGAATATCCTTGGAAAACAGCATGTTACGTTTCTACCCATTAAAGGTTGGCGTGAATTAATCGCTGCCTTTTGACCTTGGTCGTCCAAACCGGACTAAGCGTGTAGGGGGTTAACAAGGCGTTGTGTATAAATACCTGACAACGTGTTATTTTGGTCGAAAATGATACAAATGTGATCTAAGGCCTTATAAACCAGGGTTACAAGCATGTTGGGGTGAGGCGTTTATCTTCTATATGGCACTCAAATCGACATGGCGACACCCCCGCTATCACGATTCATTATTAGTACTCTTTTTTTAATCGTCAACGGTTGTAAAAAATCTCGACTAGTACCGTTTTGGTGCGGAAAGTTGTCTAGTAGAGCAGGTTTGTGTAGAAGGGAAACAAAAGGAAGTGACAGGTGTTATTCAAAGGCCGGTTAGTTATAAGTGTAGGCTACGGAAACCCCTATCGTATTGGTCGAATTTTCGTCTTGGCCTGTTTGGGAGGCATTTTCAAGCTCGTAAGTAGCTGCGAACTCAAAACCGTTGTTCGCGTGAAAGGTAAGTTCAGTACGGGTGATCTTGGATTTGCTATCAGGCCTAGCGCTTACTAGCCCGCTGTCAAAACGATTACGAGTGGTGCGTGAGTCTATTAGCCAAGATAGGCGGTGTGACAATTGGTAGTTGAAGTTTAGGCTACTGACGGTCTGGCGTGAGTCGCTGAGCGCGTTGCTTATGCCTTTCAGTTCGTCTATACCAAAGCTGAAATCAAAACTACAGCGCAGGCAACCAAGTTTATGCCTTAAATTGAGCCCAGCCGTGCGCCGGTCGATCTGCGTGCGCTCTGTTGTGGCGTTGTCGAAAGTAACGTCCGACGAAAAAAAGCTACTGTTGCTGTTGCCTTGTGATGAATCGCTGACTTCTTTGGTAGCGTTAAAGACTAATTGTCCCGTTCCTATGTTGGCGGTTAAGTTGAAATCTAAGGTGGATTGCGAGTACTGCTCGTCCAAGGTCGGGCTTACCTGAGAAACGCCATATTCGATATGATATTGAAATAAACGACGCAAAGAGCTTAGGCGTAGCGTGTATGAGGTGGTTTCATAGTCGCCAAAGTCGCTGGTATTGTAGTCAATTACTCGCTCGCTAATCTTAAAGGTTAGCTGGCGAGTTGGCGATACATGTCGAAGGTAGGCAAAGTCGGCGCCTTTGCGCTGAGAGTCGTTACTGTTGCTACGTTCTAGACGAATATCTGCAAAATTAAATGCCAAACTGAAAGTATTTGCAGCCCCGACCTTTTTACGTGCGATTGGCTGTATCGTGAGTATATCTCGCGACTCACTATTGGATATTATCGACGTTAGCCCGCCGGGGTTGGTGATTAGGCGGCGGCGTGAGTGGGTTGCGTTGATTAAGTACAAGCCGTTGCTGTTCGATAGTGTTCCCGACGCGTCCCCGTCCCAATAGCCGTCGTTGTCTTGTGATCCTTCGTTGTAGCGTGTTTCGCGTAATTCGTAGTCGAGGTTAAATCGGTAGAATTCAGCGATACGTGCACCGTTAACGGCAGCGTTGTACTCAGTCTGCGCTTCGTTTTTTATTTCCGAGTCTGGGCTATTTCCGGGTTTATCTACTACCTTAGACTGAATGCGAAGCTCGGCAGACAAATGATTGTCGTCTTCGGGCTGAGCTTGGCCAAAAACTGTTCCGTGGTAGAGCAGCAGTGCAATGACGCTTACGGAGCAAGAATTTAGCAGCTTCATCTAGAACATACGTTCAGGAACGGTCACGATGTCGGAGGGAGCTAAAATATAGTTGGTCTTAAGCTTTCCTTTTTTGAGTATATCGTCGAGTCTAATTGAGTACACTTTTATTTTACCATCTACTTTTCGGTAGAGCTTGGCGCGATTACTTGCGGCAAAGGGCGTGGGACCGCTTGCTTCCAAAGCTAAGTCGAGGACGGTCATACCGTCGCGATGCTGTATTGATATCGGGTTATTAACCGCACCTGTAATTCTTACGCGTAGCAGATAGCCAATGCTATTCGCGTCAGTGACAATCACCGCCACTTGGGGGCCGCGAATATACTTCTCCATAAGTGTGGTGATTGTTTTGCTTAAGCCTTCGGCTGTTGCGCCCTGGGCAATAACATCGCCAATGAGTGGAACAGAGATTTTGCCATCGGGTCGTACCGGCACGCTCAGTGATAGCTCGGGGTTACGCCATACACTGACGCTTAGCTGATCCCCAACGCCTATCTTGTATTCGCCTATGATGTTGCCTTCGGGGAGTGTGGGTTGCTCTTTACTTACGGGGGTATTGCTGCAGGCGCTAAAACCCGCAATCAGACAAATAGCTAATAGGGCAGATACAATATGTTTCATGCTTTCAACCTCGGTCGGTTTTGCAGTTAAGATTGACCGTATTGCTTGGAGACCCAGTCTTGATAGGAGCCATCCATAACGGCTTGCCACCATTGCTCGTTATTTAAATACCAAGCGATAGTTTTTCGTATGCCCGTCTCAAACGACTCCTGTGGTTGATAGCCTAAAATATCGTTCGCTTTTGTTGGGTCAATTGCGTAGCGGCGATCGTGGCCCGGGCGGTCTTTGACGTAAGTAATTAATGACTCACTTTGACCGGCGATAGCGGCTGTCGCTTTGGCAAAGCGTTGGACAAGTTCAGTCTCGTTGGCGAAGTATTCATCCACTAGTTTACAGATGAGTTTGACGATGTCTATATTGGCCCATTCGTTGATGCCGCCAATGTTGTAGGTTTCACCAACAACCCCCTTCTCTAGTACCAAATCAATACCGCGTGCGTGATCCTCAACGTAGAGCCAATCGCGTATTTGTTGTCCGTCGCCATAGATAGGGAGGGCTTTGTTAAACAGTATGTTGGTGATCACGAGAGGAATTAGTTTTTCTGGAAAGTGATAGGGGCCGTAATTGTTAGAGCAGTTGGAGGTGCTCACCTGCAAGCCGTAAGTGTGATGGTAAGAGCGCACTAAGTGATCTGATGCAGCTTTACTGGCGGCGTAGGGGGAGTTGGGTGCGTAGGGCGTGGTTTCGCTAAAGGCCGGATCGGTCGGGCTAAGTGTGCCGTATACTTCGTCTGTGGACACATGGTGGAAGCGGTGGTCACTTGGGTGAAGCCCTTTTTCGATCCAAACTTGGCGGGCGGCTTTAAGTAAGCTGTGAGTGCCAATGATATTGGTTTCTAGAAACGCGTCGGGCTCTGTGATGGATCGATCGACATGAGATTCAGCGGCGAAGTGCACAATAGTATCGACATTGTGATCTTTCAGTAGTGCTTCAATTACAGGCTCGTCGAGGATATTAACGTGAGCAAAAGTAAAATTTGTGTTGTCTTCGACAGCGGCTAGATTCGCACGATTACCTGCGTAAGTGAGAGCGTCAAGCGCGATGACTTTATCTTCTGGGTATTTTTCCATCCAATAAAGTACAAAGTTTGCGCCGATAAAGCCCGCAGCACCTGTGACTAACAATACCTTACTCATTATTTGACTCCTTATCGAGCTTATTCTCACGATATAAAATATAGCACGGACAGTGTTTTCGCGTGACAAAATGCTTATTTTAACATTTAACGTACCGGCATTTAGCTGTCAGTGGTGTTACGTTTTACAGCTTCTAGCATATGCGTAAGCTGTGTTCGCCAGTGCTGTTGCTCCAAGTTAGGATGAGCACTTAATATGGCGGACTTATCGAGCACGCTATACGGCGGGCGGGCGGCAGGTGTTGGGTAATCGACTGTCGTAATTGGCTTGATTGGAATGTGCTTTTCAAGCAGCCCTTTTTCGATAGCGATATCCTGAATTGCCACGGCAAAGTCGTACCAACTCGCGACGCCCGCATCGGTCCAGTGAAATAAGCCTTCACTGCGATTATTCAATGCTTCCCAGCAGGCGAGTGCCAAGCCATTTGCCCAGGTTGGGCTACCAATTTGATCCGCAATAATACCGAGTGTCGGTTTGTCGGCCATTAGTTTCAGCATGGTTTTGACAAAATTAGCGCCGTGCGACGAGTATACCCACGCTGTACGAATAATAGCCCATTGCCCCGTCATATGCTCGGCCAGCGCTTGCTCACCTTCGGCTTTGCTTTTACCGTAGATACTTACCGGATCAATATTGGCAGTGGTGGTCAAGGGGGTGTTGGCTTTGCCATCGAAAACGAAGTCCGTCGATATATGCAGTAAATAGCAGTTGTGGCCTTGACAGGCTTGCGCGAGATTTTTTACACCATCGCGATTAACGGCGTAAGCGGTATCGCTGTCGGTCTCTGCACGATCAACGGCTGTGTAAGCGGCGGTATTTATAAGGGCGTCAGGCGAGTACTTGTCTAGGCAAGCTTGAACTTGGTCGCTTTGACTAATATCTAAGTCTGAGCGGGAGAGGTAGACAACTTCGTGCTCACTGGCTTGTGTTTGTTTGAGTTCCCACGCCAACTGGCCGTTAGCGCCGGTAACAAGAATTTTCATTGCTTGATCACCTTGCGTGAAGATTTATATGAATATAGATTTACGCAAAATAGTCTGCGTCTTCCCAAATGGCACTGGCTTCATCTTTTGCAGAAAGCGACGGGGCTTGGCCATTGACTAAGGGCCAGTCAATATTCAGTGTCTTGTCGTCCCATTTTAGCGAGCGCTCATACTCTGGAGCATAATAGTCGCTACACTTATAGACGAACTCGGCCATCTCACTGATAACATAAAATCCGTGTGCAAAGCCTGCAGGAACCCAGAGTTGTCGTCTATTCTCAGCCGATAACTCAACACCCACCCACTTCCCAAAGGTACTGGATGACTGACGTAAGTCCACCGCGACATCAAAAACACTGCCGCTTAAGACGCGTACCAGTTTACCTTGGGTATTTTCCGTTTGGTAATGAAGCCCTCGTAAAATCCCTTGGCTTGAGGAGCTGTGATTTTCTTGGACGAATTTTACGGCTGCGCACTGTTCTTCAAATTCGTTGGCGCGAAAGGTCTCCATAAAGAAGCCGCGCTCGTCACCAAAGACTTGAGGTTCTAGAATTTTTACATCAGGGATGTCAGTGTCGATAAATTTCATTAGAAAACTCGAGAAGTTAATATGTTTAGCAGGTATTCACCATACCCACTTTTGCGTAAAGGCTCTGCTAATGCGCGGAGTTGCTCGGCATCTATAAAGCCTGCTCGATAGGCGACTTCTTCCGGGCAGTTGACCTTCAAGCCTTGGCGTTTTTCTAAGGTCGAGATAAATTGAGCGGCTTCCAGCAAGCTGTCATGTGTACCGGTGTCTAGCCATGCGGTACCTCGACCCATAACCTCAACCTTTAGTGAGTTCTTTTGTAGATATACGTCAATGACTTCGGTGATTTCGAGTTCGCCGCGTGGAGAGGGTTTAACCTGCTCAGCAATATCGCACACATGCTTATCGAAGAAGTAAATCCCCGGTACGGCATAGTTGGATTTCGGCTCGGTAGGCTTTTCTTCAATTGAGACCGCATTGCCATTCTCATCAAACTCGATCACGCCATAGGCTCGTGGGTTAGCAACGTGGTAGCCAAAGACGGTACCGCCGTCTTCGCGTACACAGGCTTGCTGCAGGGATTCAATAAGGTTATGCCCGTAGAACAAGTTATCACCGAGCACGAGCGCTGCAGCTTGGCCATCTAAAAATTCGCGGCCAATAATAAAGGCTTGAGCTAAGCCTTCGGGGTTTTCTTGAACAGCATAAGCGAGGGTAATTCCCCATTTCTTACCGTCGCCGAGCAGTCGCTCGAAGCGTGGCAATTCTTCAGGGGTGCTTATGATTAGAATTTCTTTAATACCAGCTTGCATTAACGTTGCAAGCGGATAGTAAATCATGGGCTTGTCGTATACGGGCATGAGCTGTTTGCTAACGACCATTGTTAGCGGATACAAACGAGTACCACTGCCACCGGCCAGGATTATACCTTTTCGCATTGTGCCACCTAAGCGATAAAAAGTTGCGGTAATTTACGTCGCAGCGCCCTTAAACTCGGGCTCCGCCGATTCTCGCGCAAATATAACAGATTACTCATTAAGAAGTATTCATCTTTTATTTGTTGCGCAATAACCGTTGCGTAATAACAAAAGCAGAAGATTACCGCTGCCGCCAGAATTATTTGGTATACACCCAGAACTTATTAAATATGAAGGAAATAATTGGCGAACTGGTGACGACAAGGGCCAATGAGATACGGTGAGGCGTGGCGAATATTTTTTGCATTAGCAATAACATCGTCTCGCCGAATAAAAATACTACGATAGACCCCACTACAAACTTCCCGGCAATGCTAAATGAGAGTTTGGTGCGAAAAGTAAAGATGCCGTGGCCAAAGTAAGAAACACATACCGCGCATAAATAACCGAAGAGGTTACCCAAGTAGACGCTCAAGGCCACGAGCTCAACACTCAGCAGCGCTATGCTGTAGTGCAGGGCAGTGGCCAATACTCCGATAATGCCAAAGACGATAATTTCCCGTCCGAGCTTTGCTGTAATCATTTTGTTTTATCGTTTTGACTCTGACGAAAACCGACGGCGGATTCGACGACATAAAGTGGGCGATTCTTAACTTCTTTATAAATACGCCCAATATACTCACCGAGCAAACCCATAAAAAATAGCTGGATGCCGCCAAGAAACAAGATAATAACAATTAAAGACGCGTAACCTGGAACATCGACACCGGATATCATGGTTTTAGTTATGACAACGATGCCATAAACAAAGGACAAGCATGCGATTAGCATACCGAGGTAGGTGCCTGCGCGGATAGGCATAGTGCTAAAAGAAGTAATACCGCTTATAGCGAAGTTCCATAACTTCCAGTAGTTAAATTTTGAGGTGCCTTGTTCGCGGCTTTGACGTTCAAACTCGATCGTGGTGGTCTCAAACCCGGGCCATGAGAACAAGCCTTTCATGAAGCGGTCTTTCTCGGGCATGGTTCTAATGACATCTACTACGCGTTTATCCATTAGGCGAAAGTCACCGACGTTCTCGGGGATCATGATATCGCTCATTTGGTTAAATACGGAGTAAAACCAATGTGCCGTTTGACGCTTGATTAAGGTGTCACTTTCACGAGATGCGCGTTTTGCACAGACGACTTGGGCGCCGTTTTGCCACTTTTCAATCATCTCCGCGATGATTTCTGGTGGGTCTTGCAAGTCGGCATCAATAGGAATAAGCGCATCGCCTTTAGCGTAATCTAAGGCTGCGGTCATTGCGGGTTCTTTACCGAAGTTACGTGAAAATGAAATTAGTTTGATGCGAGAGTCTTGCGCGGCTTCTGCTTCGATAAGCGCTTTAGTGTCATCGGTTGAGCCATCGTCAACGCAGATAATTTCCCACTGCATTTCGATTTCGCCTAATACTTTCTTGATGACTTGAAAGAAGACGGGGATGACTTCCGACTCGTTGTACATAGGTACTAATAGTGACAGTGTTTTGTCTTTAATGTCGTCAGACGCTTCGGGTGTCGAGTGCACCATATTTAACCCCTATTATTTATTATCATTCTTAAGATCGGTGTTTGAACCATTTTTTAGCATTCGTATGTGTGTGATGTCAATCAGTTATCACATCCATGGTCAGTTTGGGCTGACGCTAAGCGATAGATGCCATCACCGCCACGACGGTTGTTTACGCCTAATAAGTAAAGCTCACCGTCGTTAGCTTGAGCCATTGAAGATATTTTTTCACGGGATTTGAACAGTAGGTGAGCTGGTTGGGATGATCCCGTGTTTGATTCCCTATGGTCATCAACATTTATACCGTAGAAGGATTTACGGAAAGTATCACCGTAAACATAGTAACCCTGAAGTGCCGGAATGCGTTTCCCCCGGTATACATAGCCACCAACAATAGACACGCCGACACCCCGCCCATATACGGCGATAGGTGCAGTGAAGCCACTAGCATCACAGGAGCGGTTCTTAAAGCACTTAAAACCTTCCATCGTTGGCCAGCCGTAGTTACCGCCGGATTCAACCTGGTTGATCTCCTCGAAGGTACTCTCTCCGACATCACCCGTCCAAAGCGATCGCGTCTTGCGGTCAAAGCTAAAGCGCCAAGGGTTGCGTAGACCGTATGCGTATATTTCTGGGCAATCGTTGGCGCTGCTACCGCTAACGCACAAAGCCTGTCCTTGGTTAAATGGGTTGTCTTTTGGCACGGAGTATTCCGCTGATTTGTGTTTTTTGTCGATATCTATGCGTAGCACTGTACCGTAAAAATTATTTCGTTTTTGGGCATTGGCTCGTCCGCGCCCGCCATCGCCAAAGCCGATATACAACTTGTTATCAGGGCCAAAATGTATGTCGCCACCATTATGGTTGGTGGCTGGTTGAGGAAGTGTGAGCAGTACCTGTTCGCTATTGGCTTCGATGGTTTTGTTTTTTACGTTGACCTGGAAGCTCACCAGCGTCGATTGCCCTTGGTGGTTTTTGTCGTTGTATATGGCAAATAATCGAGCGTCTTTTGGGTAGTTCGGATGCAGGGCAATTCCCGTGAGCCCCATTTCCAGTCGAGTATCGACCTTAGCTGAAATATCCAATATTGGGTGCAGCTTTGAGGCTTGTGGACTGTTATCAAACCAAGAAATTTGACCTGCTCTCTGGGCGAGATACCAGACCGAGTCGTCGCTTTGAGCTTGTTTCATTGCTAAGGGGGAATGCAAGTCAGGCAATTGAGTAAAGGCTTTTTCAATGACGACGTTTTTTGGCGCGCATTGCGTTGCGGCTATTGAGCTCTGAGTACAACCGATAAGCAAAACTAAGGTTTGAAGGCTGGTGTTGGCATGGCGAATACTGACCTTGACGAGGTTGGCTATAACACTGTCTATTGTATGCATGGCTTATTATCGGCACCTTAAATCAGCAAGTCTTTAGAGTTTAGTGTATTCACTGGTGCTCCAAATTGCCATGGGAAACGAGTCAAAACATTGTTGTTTCGCGGTTACTTTTCGCGGCTACTTTTTGCGGTATTAGCGCTATTTCTAGCAAGTGGTGGGTAATTGACTAATATTTACCTATACGCTTGGCAGGCGAGCAAATCTCGCCATGCTCTGTTGCACTTAAACTGTCGATATTGAGAGCGACGAATGTCAGAACAACAGCAACATATCATGATCGTCGACGATAACGCCGATAATCGTGAATTACTTGAAGACATCTTTGAGGATGATTATCGCATCACCTCGGTGAGTAAAGGTCAAGCCTGCTTAGATGCTTGTAGTGTCGCAGCGCCCGATATTATTTTACTTGATGTCAACATGCCGGTGATGGATGGTTATCAAGTTTGCAAGCTGTTGAAAGGAAATGTTGATACTGCGTTAATTCCCGTAGTTTTTGTATCGGCCTTGGTTTCCATTGAGGAGCGTTTACATGGCTTTGAAGTGGGCGCAGAGGACTACGTCACCAAGCCTTTTGGTGATGAAAATATCATAGAAATTGTCATTAAAAACCTAGAGCGCCGACAAAAGACCTTAGACTTCGAACGTCAAAGTAAAGAAGCGATGAGCACAGCTTTTCATGCGATGACCAACAGTGCAGATCTTGGACAAATCGTGCAGTTCCTAAAGCAGAGCTTCACCTACAAATCCCCACGCTCGTTGGCGACGGGTTTAATGGATACGACGGCAAAGTTTGGGCTGCGTTGCTGTATGTTGGTGCGTTGTGGTTTTGTCTCGGAGCTTGTCGGTTGTGAGAAAAACTCGCTTGAGGCGCGCGTTTTGGAGCGCAGTTACAAGGGCGAACGATTTATAGACTTCGGTGCGCGCACACTGGTTAATGACAAGCATGTATGTTTACTAGTGAAAAATATGCCGCTTGATAAGCCGGATGATTACGGCAGAATTAAAGATCATTTGGTCTCCTTAATCGCAGGAGCCGAGGCTCGGGCGCAATCGATTGAAGTGGAGCAGATGTTAGAGCATGAGCGCCAAGGAGGGCTTCAATCGGTGATTCTTGATAGTCGAGAAGAGCTCAAAGAAATTCGTGTACTTATGGAGTCTCAAACCAATGAGGCGCAGCGTATTATTTATGGTTTATCGGGTAGTTTAGAGAAAATCACTTTTTCCCTAGGCTTGTCCGAAGACCAGGAGCGAGAGATCACCGAGGAGCTGGGTAGGGGCGTTGATGAAATCTCTGAATTGGCCACTTATGGTGCTCGTATCGCTCAAACTTTCGACAATTTCGTTACCAAGTTAGATGAGCTGGTAAAGCGTGATATATGAACAAGCATACGGTACACCTCATTTGCCCAGAAACTGGTGCAGCGCTCGCATCGGTTAAGCAAATGCTCGAAGAGCATTACACGCTTGAGCGTCATGATTCTTGGACAAACACCTATCTAAAGCCTGAGAGTGGCTCCAATGGCTTGTTTCAGCCTATTTGCCCTTTGTTAGTGTTTGCGGATGAGCTAACTCAGGTGACCATGGAAAAGACGGTTAAGAATGTGGAGCGTTCTGAAAAAGAGCTGCCGGTTCTGTATATCTCAAAGCCTTCATTGCTTGATAAGCTAAAGCCTTTGATGACGAGCCAAGATGACTTTATTGCCTTCGGATGTGAACAGGAGGAATTACTTTATAAATTGGAACAAATAATCTTTCGTTGCGATCAGGTACGAAAGCTGACGCGAGACCTTAAAGAAGCGAGTGATATCGCCTTATTATCCATGTCCAATTCCAGTGAGCTGGGGGAGATCTCGCGCTTTATCTTAAAGTCTTATAGCTGCGAAAATTTTGAGGAGTTAATGGATGCGATTTTCGAAACCTTGAATATTTTCAACTTACAATGCAGTGCGCTAATTGTTGTTGATGACCAAGTCTGTGAGCGTATCGCGGAGGGAAAAGAAGCGGCATTGATAAAAGAAAAATTACTTAATAACCCCTATAAAGGGCGTATTACCAAGCTTGGAAAAGAGATGATCGTTAGTTATCCGCATGTGTATATCATGGCGCATGATATGCCTATATTTGATGATAACTGTTATGGCCGTTTGACTGACAATTTGTCGGTCTTGGGTAACTGTTTTGAAGCAAGGGTCGATGGGATTCATTCTGAGCAAGAGCTTAATGCCGCAGGGCAAGCGAAAACTATGTTCCTTGCCACTATGTCGCACGAGCTGCGCACACCGATGAACTCTGTGATCGGTTATACCCAGCGCTTGATTAAAAAACTGGATGGTCGTTTGAATGAAAAAGAGCAGCGTCATTTACAGGCGATCAAGCGTAATGGTGACCACCTCTTGAGTGTCATTAATGATATTTTAGATATGTCTAAAATTGAAATCGGCCAGATGGAGATTCATCCTGAGTCGATGGACGTCGTGCCGATATTGACGAATGTTTATGACCAGTTAATGCCCATCGCCAAAAATAATGATTTAACCTTAAAATTAGAACTAGCCATTAACGACAAAGAAATTTCGGCAGACCCCCAAAGGGTGACTCAAATCATGATGAACTTACTCTCTAATGCCATCAAATATACCGAGAAGGGCTCAGTAACGGTTGGACTCGACTGTGGTTATGATGATGAAATTGGTGAGTGTGTATTCGTTGCTATCCGAGATACCGGGATTGGCATTAGTGAAGAGGATCAGAAAAAACTCTTTGGTAACTTTATTCAGATCGACTCTGCGCACTCGCGTAAAGTTGAGGGCACAGGATTGGGTTTAGCGATCAGTGATTTCTTTGCAACGTCTCATGGCGGACGTATCGACGTAGATAGCGCCGAAGGTGCAGGCAGTTGTTTTACACTGATATTACCCGTACACGCAAAATACCAGTCGCTAGAATCGCAAGCGAACGCTCACTGCCAAACTGCGAACCCGGTCGGCACTCGCCTGTCTGCCAGCCACAATACCTAGATACGATGAGGTTTCTCAGTGTTAATCACATTGGTAAGCCATAAAGCAAGGTATACTTCTGCGCGACGTTTGTATCAATAAGATGTTTGTATCAATAAATAGATAAATTTTGATTTGGGGGTATATCTTGACGGCACATCAATCACTTAACAATAAAATCGTTGTTATCACAGGCGCAGGCAGTGGTTTAGGGCGAGAACTGGCTAAAGCATTCTGTGCCGCAGGTGCCGTAGTTGTCGGTGTCGGTCGGACTATCTCTAAGGTTGAAGAAACCGCAGCTCTAATTACCGAGGGGAGCTTCGAACCTTACGCGCTTGATGTTAGCGACTTTTTACAAGTGAAGGACTGTTTTGATAGTGTGGTGAAAAAGCACGGTCGAATTGATATCTTGTTCAATAATGCGGCGGTGTACCCTAAAATTAACTTTCTTGAGGAAACCGCAGAGCAGTGGGGAAGTGCTGTCGCTATTAACCTTAGCGGTGTTGCCAACTGTAGCAAGGTGGTGTTGCCGGGAATGATAAACCAAGACTACGGACGTATTTTTAATGTCAGTAGCTGGGCGCATCTTGGCCCGATCGCCAACAGCGCGGTGTATTCTTGCACTAAAGGGGCAGTACACTCTTTGACCAAGGCGATTGCGGCCGATCTTGCGCACCTAAATAAAAATATTGAGGTGCATGAGTGGATTCCAGGCCATCTCAATACGCAAATGAGTGACTACACGGGCATTGAGCCCAGCTTGTCAGCTTCTTGGGCGGTCGAGATTGCGTTAAAACCGGACTCACCTTCTAAGAGTTGTATCTATGAGCAAAACTGGGAATGGAAGCCGCCGAAGTCCCTCAAGCAAAAAATTAAAGCAAAGTTATTCTTTTGGCGTTAAGCCAAATCTTATAAATCACCCTATTCACCCAAAAGCTTCGTATCTATCTACCTATCTCTAGTTAGACGTAACTAAACCTAGTTATGTCTAACTACGCGTAGCGAGCAAGTGTTTGCTTAAGCATTGAGCTCAAAGCCTCACGTAAATAAGCGGGTTTAATTATCTCGACCTGGCTACCCCGCTGCATGATATCTTTCAGTAATTCCTGTGGGCTGTCGCGATTAAATGGAAAACTTAATTCGTAGCCACTGTCTTGGGTAAATCGACCAATCTGTTGGGGGTGCCACTGTTCGGCTGCGGCGATTGATGCGATGTTTGGCGCAAAATAAATTGTAGTGACATCAACCTCGCCTCCTGATACAAAACCATAGCTGCTTTGGTAGTAAGCATCTATATCCTCTTCGGCAAGTGTCGTGAATGTACCGTTCCCAGGGCTAATCTCGTTAATAAATGCCATTGCAAAGGTGCGTAAAGACGAGCGCATGTGGCACCAAGCGTCGACATACCAATTGTTACGGTAGTTGATGATTCTTTGGGGCGATATTTCACGCTCAGTGTAGCCGCTAGAGTTTCGAGCTTTATAAGAGATAACAATGTTACTGCTATTCAGGGTGGCCTCGACGAGTGGCATGAATATGTTGTTATCGACCTCTCTGGTGGCGACACCTAGAAAGCGCACTTTGTTGGCAACTGTAGTCGCATCCAGCGCATTATTGGTCAATAGTTGAGTAAAGCGTTGTTCAATAGGCTGTAGTACGCCACTCAGTACGCCAAAACCTTTTGCCAACGACTGTACGAGCAGTAATGCCTGTAGTTCTTGCTGATTGAACCATATTCCTGGCAACTCATAACCGTTGTCAGCATTCTCTTGGTAATAATAACCCCCTAAGTCACGGCTATAGCTTATTGGGGCGCCCATGAACTCTGTCATGTGGCGTTTGACTCGGTTGAATGTGGCTCGTGAGCACTCCATCTGTTGCAAAATGTCCTCCAAAGGAATAGCGGTACGTCGGTCTTTTAATATTTTATGTAAGTCGTGTATGCGGTCAAAACTGTTCATATCTCATCGACTCCTCTGGGTTATTTAAGCGCTTATTTTTAGCCTTGTTTGTGTCTGTTTATTGCATATATTTGTATTATTCCAAAGTCCTGTCTCAGGATATGAGACAGGACTTTGGAATAATACAGCTGTCTGTATATACAGTTGTGCAAGTATAGCGAAACAGGAAAGATAAGCAAGCCGCAAGTGTCGTCGCACGGGAAAAACGATATGGGATACCCCGCATTAAGTATGCGCAGTAGGGGGCTATTCGTAGCGAGATATACAGATATATATCATTCTAAATATTAGGGGTTAATATGCGAAACTTTGCTAGATCAAATTTGGCGATTGCATTTTGTGCGTTTGTCATGCTCATTATTTCATCCGTACGTTCGTGCACTATTTATGATTCTACCGTGATATCCCAGGGGGGTGTTATTTGGCGTCTGTCTGATTGTATTGCGGTGCCTTGCCCAGAGCTTGTCAGTTTTGAATTAGAGTCTTGGGCTGTATCTGCATCGGGCGAAATTAATTATTTGTTAACCCGTGAACATACTGGTTTTAATAACAATGCATCTGTGAAGGATACGGAGGCTTATCTATAATGGTGATGGTGTTTTTTAAAAGGAGTATTAAGTAGGGGCAATTAAGCAGGAGCAATACACAAGGGGGAGCGAATGCCCCCTGAAGAGTGGAGCTTATTTTGTTAGCCCCACTCTTCAGCGCTTTCGAGTTTTGTTGGGTGATAGAGGTGTTCAATATTGGCGATTTGCGGCCATGTGCATGTATCATCAAGTAACTGATGTGTTTGAGTTTTGTACAGCGTCGCACTGGAAAAGTTACAGCTTGTGGCAAATGCGTGGGACATATCTGCGTAACTTAGGTCTGCATTTTGGAATAGGCACAGATCAATAGACGTATCGTTCAATTGCACCTTGTTCATACTGCTACCGGTAAAGCGAACCATTTTTAGTCGACAGCGTTGGATGTTTGCGTTGTCTAGAATAGCTTCAGTGAAATCATTACCTTCTAGCTCACTGCCGTATAGGTTTGCAAATGCCAATAGAGCACCGCGAAAATTGCTATTGATGATCGATGCGTCCATTAAGCGAGCTTGGCAGAGTTGGCTGTAAGAAAAGTCACACTGGTCTAGCTTGGATTCCATGAACTGACACTCGGTCAGGTTTACATTACAGAAACTGACCTGATACATCTGTGTTTTCACAAAGGAACACAAATTGATCTTGGTTTGAGTTAAATCATTTTCACGAAAGGAGCAATTGAAGAACATTGCCTCAGTTAAGGTTGTGTTCGAAAAAGTACTCGAATTTAAAATTGACTTTGTAAAAACGGAGTCAAATACTATGGCTTGGTTAAATATCGCAAAGCTCAGGTCGCACTGATTAAAGACGCTGGCGTGAAACTTKSYASYWGTNAAGTCCGCATGTTGTAATTGGCTTTTGACAAAGCGAGCTTCCCTTATATTGGCGTTATGAAAAATAACTTCATTTAAAACGCATTCTATATAGCATGTGGATATAAGGTCGCAATTTATAAATGAGCAATCGTAAAAGCGGCATTTGTTAAAAGTTGTTTCCTGCAAATCTGAGCCATCAAAATGGCAGTTGTGAAAACTTACCTCCGCGAATATGCCTCCCGATAAATCCTGATTGTTGCAATCGATGCCGTCAAATTCTTGTTGTACGAAAAACTCACCGTTTTCCTTGATTCGTTTTGAAAGCTCCACGCCTTGCATAAACCCCCCTTCTGCAAAAGCTACATCTATATAGACAAAACATCCAACGACGAATTCATTTTTATTCGTCGCTTATCGGCGATCAAACCAATTCGATGGTACTAATTCCGCTAGGTTATATAGCGTATTGTCGCAAGTGTTTTAATAACGATTTGTGATGGTTTTGCGGTGGTTCTTATAATGTTTTAAGCGYGAACCGCTATAAAAACCAAATGCCTGTCGGTTTGTTTGATAATGATCGTAATCAGCGTCAGGTCAGTGTTATTAATTTAATAACCCGTCATCTACTATTATTTATCGATGTTTACGTGTTTTTTGTTAAAGTTAAACATCCACGGTAAAAAGAATAATAATCAGTAGTACAATGTTAACGATCTTTGATTATTTTGTCATCAAAACTACGTGGCTTTGGGTGTCAGTATGCATTATTCAGCGCCATTATTTTCGTAATAGCGCTTTGACGGGTAAGTAAATTAAATTACAGTTAAATCGAAGGTTTTTTTTGAGGGTGGGGGCTAGGGTTGGATAGCTCTTAATAGTCCCTAATGGGTTAAAGCAAGTTAACGCGTGTCTAGCGTACCAACCAAACCTCTTCTATCCACCGCCACATGTCTGGCCATTGTTTATCATCAATGAGTTCATCTCGCCAGAACTGAATGCCACCGTCTTCAGCGATGCAAGCATAGCCGCCGTCGTAAGCGCAGATTGGAATGTATTCACGAGGTAGGCCGATATCCCAAGCGTAGGCACACATTTCAGGCAGGTGTGTGTGTAACTTGGGGTCAGCAGCGGTGGCGGGCTCCAAGCTTCCATAGACAACATCGCTTGCCATAAGTAGGTATTGTCGAAAATCGTAGGGAATGGGGATGAGAATTTCTTCTTCTACAATAACAAGCTCATCCTCAGTGGGTAGATCTAAAGGTAGGCTGATACTGTCATTTAGGTCGCGCAAACGCTGAATTGTCTCTTCCACGTCAGATCCTCGGGGTAAAGTGGTTTGTTTAGTCGCGGAAGTTATTGAACTGAAGCGGTTGGCCTAGATCTTCTTCACGGATTTTTGCCATGGCAGCCTGAAGGTCGTCACGTTTTTTGCCAGTTACTCGGACTTGCTCGCCTTGGATTGCTGCCTGTACTTTAACTTTACTGTCTTTGATCAGTTTTACGATCTGTTTGGCTGTGGTGGCATCTATCCCTTCTTTATAAGTCACTTTGAGCGAGAAGGTCTTACCGGAGTGAACGGCCTTACCAATGTCCATCGTCATTGGGTCGATTTTGCGCTTCACTAGCTTGTTGCGAAGAATGTCGACCATTTGATCAAGCTGAAAGTCAGTTTCAGCGCTGAGCGTAGTCTCGTCCTTTTTCCATTCAAAACTAGCTTCTACACCGCGAAAGTCATAACGTGTACTTAACTCTCGCTCAGCATTGTCCACGGCATTGCGAGCCTCATCATTGTTGATTTCTGAAACGATATCGAAAGATGGCATATGAATAATCTCTTAATAATTAAGAATAAAACGGCGCCGATTCTACCACGAGTCGCTTGTGTTTCTTGTGAAAATTAAACTTGCTAAGTAATCGGAGTGCAAAAATAGGGCGTTATGGGTAAATTTTAATCATTAATATATTTTTGAAAAATTCTCAAAGGAACAGCTATACTTTGGGCTACACTCTAAAAGTAGTTATACACTTATTTGCAATAAAGCAGAGGCAGCTTATGAACAATGACCCCTCTCGTCCCTTTATCATGAGTCAGATTGAAGAGGCTTTGGAAGAACGTCAATCGCCAGAGCGTCGGAAAGATGACAAGGGCTATGATAAGATTACTAAGTCCGAGCGTAGAAAGCAGGATCGGCGTAAGAGGAATCCCTGATTTTACGACATCTCTTTTAGATGTGTCGTCGTGTCGTCTCCTATTGTTGGTACTTGCCCATCAATAGGAGATAACGACGCAAAAAGGCTCAGATTTCCCTCTATTGTTTTTCCCTTTATCGTTATCCTCGACCTCCCTACCTATTCTAAGCTTTGGCTTAATCGTTTTGCGTATCGTTTGTGTCGGCGAGATAGACTTTCTCGTCAAACATACCCTCACTCTTCGCAACAATAATTGAAGCTACTGAATCCCCGGTGATATTCACTGCCGTACGTACCATATCGAGTATGCGATCCACCCCAATAATAAGAGCAATGCCTTCAACCGGTAAACCTACTTGTTCTAACACCATGGCGAGCGTAATTAAGCCTACACCCGGTACGGCTGCAGTGCCGACCGAGGCCAACGTTGCGGTTAAGATGACTAGTAAATAGTCTGAAAAACCAAGATCTATATTAAAGTATTGTGCGATAAATACGGTTGCCACGCCTTGCATAATGGCAGTGCCATCCATGTTGATGGTGGCACCTAAGGGGACGGTAAATGAGGCGACTTCGTTTTTTACGCCTAATTTATACTCGACGGTTTTAAGTGTTAAGGGGATGGTTGCACCACTAGATGCCGTACTGAAACCGAATGCCCATAGTTGCCCCATTTTTTTGTAGAACGTTAATGGGTTAAGGCGGGTAAATAACCATAACAAAGAGCCATAGCTTAAGAACGTATGTAGGAAGAGCACAAGTAGGACACATAAGAAGTAAACGATTAGTTTGCCCATGTCCCCAAAACCCTTATCGGCAAACATCGAGGCTATCAAGCAAAATACGCCATAGGGCGCAAAGTGCATTAAGGTCATGACAAGCTGCATGATCACTTTGTCGAGCTCAAAAAAGAATGTCCGGACTAGGCGTACTTTATCGCCAAGCTTGGCGAGACCCACCCCAAAAAGTACCGCAAAAAAGATCACCTGTAACATTTTACCGTTCGCCATGGCGAGGATGAGATTGTTAGGCACTAAGCCTTTAAGCACTGATACCAGGCCGGGAGACTCTTTAGCTTCAAAACCTTCGGCAGACGCCACGTCTTTTAGATTGCCCACGCCTGGGTCAATAATGTTACTGACAATCAGAGCCAAGCTAATCGCCATTGCCGTAGTCAATAAGTAAAACCCAATCGTTTTAACTGAAATCGACCCGATACGGGCACTGCCGCCAATCGAACAAATACCACACACTAGGGACACAAATACGAGGGGTACGACCAGCATTTTTAAGCTAGCAATAAACCAATACCCGCCGACCTCTAATACCCCGTCGAGGAAAAATGCACTAATTTTGTCGAATGTAGGATTGCCGTCGGGAAAAAGCCCTATTGGAATATAGTGAAATAGAATCCCAATCACCGCTCCAGAGAGCATGGCAATGATGATTCGCTGTGTTAAATTATTCTTATTGCTTGTTCCGCTCATGGATTACCCTACATGTTATGGATCGCTTATTGCGCTATCATAGTCGCTTAAACCATAGCGCCGCAAACGGAAACTCACAGTATGCGTAGTCAAAATACCGATGCCAATATTAAAGATGTCAATTGGCGTTATCTTCTGGCCTTGTTGCCTTACCTTGCCGAACATAGGCGTCGTATTGCCTTTGCCCTTGGTTGTTTAGTACTCGCAAAAATTGCGAGTGTTGGAACCCCATTTATTCTCAAACATTTAGTTGATGGCTTGGATCAAAGCGAGCTAGCAAATACCTTTGTTGTACTGCCCCTCGGCTTGTTAGCGGCTTATGGATTGGCGCGCTTTTCTGTGGCACTTTTTGGTGAATTGAGAGATACGATTTTTGGTCGTATTACGGAACGAGCGATGCGGCGCATTGGCTTAAAAGTCTTCGAGCACATGCATGCGCTGGATTTGAAATTCCATTTAGAGCGCCGTACTGGCGGTGTGTCACGTGATATGGAGCGGGGCACCAACGGCATCAGCTTTTTGATGCGCTTTATGGTGTTTAATATTGTCCCTACCTTGATTGAAATTAGCTTTATTGTGGTCATTTTGTTGGCGCGCTACAGTGCATGGTATGCCGTGGTGATTCTTGCTGCGGTTGTGTCCTATGTAGCGTTCTCGATATTTGCGACCGAGCGTCGTACCCGTTATGTCCGTAAAATGAATCAGGCAGAATCTCAAAGTAGCTCACGTGCTGTGGATAGCTTGTTAAATTATGAAACGGTTAAATATTTTACAAATGAGCAATACGAAGCGCAACATTACGATAAAGAGCTAGCTTCTTGGGAGCAAGCACGCAGGCAGAACCGTTTATCCATGTTTTTTCTCAATGGCGGCCAAGCTTTTATTATTGCGGCCTCAATGTGTGCCTCCATGACACTGGCAGCCACGGATATGATGGCTGGGAATATGACTTTGGGTGACTTTGTATTAATTAACGCATTTATGATGCAGGTATTTTTGCCGCTTAACTTTCTCGGTTTTGTTTATCGTGAGATGAAAGGCTCGATGGCCAATATCGAGAAAATGTTTCAATTGCTTGATGTGCAATCGGCAATTGTGGAGCCGCCAGATGCAAAAGCGCTTGAAGTCACCGCAGGGGAAATTAGGTTCGAACAAGTTGGTTTTAATTATCACCCGGATCGAGTCATTTTAAAGGACGTTAGTTTTTGCGTGCGCCCAAACAGCAAGGTGGCGATTGTAGGGAGCAGCGGCGCAGGCAAGTCCACAATCTTTAAGTTATTATTTCGTTTTTATGATGTAAATAATGGGCGCATTAGCATTGATGGCCAGGATATTTCTACCGTGTCTCTGGCGTCTTTGCGTCGCGCTATCGGTGTCGTGCCTCAGGATACGGTGTTATTTAACACCAGTATTTTGGAAAATATTCGCTATGGGCGTATTGATGCGAGTGACGATGATGTTACCGAGGCTATCCGCTTAGCCCACTTGGAGAGTTTTATTGAGCAGCTTCCTGACGGGGTGCATACCACCGTCGGCGAGCGAGGTTTAAAACTCTCGGGCGGAGAAAAACAACGTGTTGCGATTGCTCGCACCTTGCTTAAACGCCCGCCGATTATGGTTTTTGACGAGGCAACCTCGTCGCTCGATAGCCGCTCTGAGCAAAGTATTTTGCAGGCGATAAAAGAGATTAGTCAGCAACAAACGAGTATTGTAATCGCGCATCGTTTATCGACTGTCATCGACGCGGATACGATTTTAGTACTGGATAAAGGGGAGATTGTCGAGCAGGGCTCGCATCGAGATTTGCTTAAACAACAGGGGAAATATGCACTGCTATGGGAGATGCAGCAGAAAGATACATACTAATGTTAGTGCTCTCTTTGCGCTTTGCGGTTCGGCTCCGTAATTAAGCGTTCAGCAATGCTGGGAAAAAAAATCTGAAACGCGGAGCCTTTTCCTACGTGACTAGATGCATAGACTTTGCCTCCATGCATCTCGATAAGCTTCTTAGAGAGTGCCATGCCTAAGGTGGTGCCATCCACATTTCTGGTGGCGTCGCTATGCTTGTGGTCGTATTGATCAAACAGGCGGTTCAGTTCATCATCGCTCATGCCAGCACCGCTGTCTTCAAAGTAGATGTCAATACCATCTTTTTCTGGGTTCATTTCTAGGCGTATCTCTATGGAGCCTTTTTCTGTATGGCGCAGTGCATTATTTAAAAAGACGGTCGCAATCTGCTTGAGTTTTATCGGATCCGCAAAAATAATACAAGGGCTAATGAGCTTTTCGCGTAGTTCGATACCGAGCTTTTCAGCGCGATCACGGGCATGATAAATTACCCCAGTTAATAGATCATTAACATCTAAAGATTGTAAGTTCAATTCCAATTTGCCTGAATCAATTCGGGCGATATCGATGAGCTCATTAATTAAGGTAAGCAAATGTTCACTATTATGGTGAATGCTTTTTACATATTGTTTTTCCCGATCAGAATCTGGTTTCTGCTGAAATTTCTTTTTTAATATTGAAGAAAAGCCAATAATGGAGTTGAGTGGTGTACGTAATTCGTGGCTCATATTTGCTAAGAATTTACTTTTTGCAATGTTAGCTTGTTGGGCGCTCTCTTCGGCTAGTTGTGTGTTGTCGATCTCTATCTGCAATCGTCTCATTTGGCGGCTAATTTTCTTCTGCGCCAACTCAAACTGTGAGACTAAGGCGTAGGTGATTAGCGAGCCTCCAATTAGTGTCACCAATAATATTAATAAGCTTTGGCTACGCACAAACGCTGGCGGCGTTAAGTCGGTAAATTTGTAGAAAAACTGCGTCTCTATTACGATAAAGGTGATGATTATAGCGATAGTGCTGAGCATGAATATAAACCCATACTTGCGACCGAGCAAAAGAAAGGCGAGAAGAGGCGGTAGCGTCATGGTCATGCTTGCCATGGTATATACGCCACCGTTTGTCGTTATACCGTTACAGCTTGTGGCGAGCACGGTGATGCATGTGCTAAAGGCGAGAATCTCATATTTCGACGATTTTGCAGAATAAAATAGTGTGAGCCAAGCGCTGAGATGGGCCACAGATAAAAACAAGAGGCGTGAATGTATCTCCCATTGCCATGCACGCACCATAAGGGGAAGCGTGAGTACAATGAGTATTATGGCGGTGGTGTACAGTTGGCGATAGCGAATCGCTGCAAACGGATTGCCGTTTTCAGCTAAGGTGCCTTTTGTGAGTATTAAATCGAGCTGAGGTATCATTCAGTCAAGAACCGTGATGTGAGCCTAAAGCTGTTACGGCGGTTTAATAAGTATAGTGACAAAAAAACCTTTTAGCGGACTTTGAAGCGTTTTGTTTGCTATCTATGTTGATCCGGCTGGGGTAAAACACATAGGCTATCGCACTGTGTACTCCGCTTGGTGCATAATCCTAAAATTTTCGACTCTGGGTTTGACCCTAGCCAACCCGCTTGAGGATTGTTATGAGTATTGTTACATGCTTGGTCTMTGTGAAGCACTTCTGGTCTGCCTGTTGTAAGACCGTGATCCGATGCTTTGGATTGTTATTGGTGCCGACTTTGTTTGGAGCCTGTATACACACGCCTATCACGCCGCCCGTGACTGGTCACCCAAAGGTGGTATTACCTACTGAAATTCAGCGTAATATTAGTTGGACACAAGGTCAGAAAAATCTCGATATCGCCATTCAGCATGCTTATCGTGATGAGAGTGTAAGTACACACTACGTGCGCCTGCAAGGGCAAGAACCGCCACACTACCACGATCGYCACAGCTTAAGTATTACAGTGCTGTCCGGGGAGAGTACAATTCACTTTGCCGATCATGAGGTTAGTTTGTTTCCTGGTGATGTTGTGCTTGTGCCTAAGGGGACATTTCATTGGGCGCAAAACAATAGTGAGGAAGGCAGTGTTGTATTCGTCACATTTACACCGCCATTTGATGGTAAAGATCGCCGTATCGTGAGTCGACCCGATGAGTAAGGAGCTTAATAGCTGCTAGACTTTTATCCTAAGGTTGACGTCTCGTGCACTGATGGCTTGAGATCGCTATGCGAACGTAGTAGCGTGTATGTAACATGGTATTCATATTTATATTCATTTGAGGTAGGCATTAATGCGCGGCATCTTAAGTAAAGTTTTTGTTGTTCTAAGTCTGTTGTCGTTATTGGCAAGTTGTGTTGTGGTAGAGGATTTAAAGCACAGCAAGGCTAAACCTTCAAAAATACAGCGAGATGGCATCATTAATGTTGCGAGTCGTGCGACTGGAGTCACGACGGATAAAGCCGGAATGCTAACTTTGTTTTATGTACCTGTTGCGAGTACCCGGATAAAGGGAGATATCAGCGCAAACCTAATGCACAGTGTCGATATTGCATTGCAGGAAGCCGGCTATAACGCGGAGGGGGGCAGCAGTTATAGCTCAGCAGATGCGGGCTATTTAAAAGCCCATCTTAAAGAGTTAAAACTGGGCAATTTTTTTGCTATTAACACCGCGACGGTGTCTTTAAAGTTACGGCTAGAAACGCGTGAGGGCGAAATTTTATGGGAAGACCTTGTACGGAGCCGCGTGAAAACTCTCACAAATGATTATGACCGTACCAGTACGCGAGCCATGAATAGGCTCGTCCGGGCGATGTCAAAACGCTTTAGCCAAGAAGATTTTTATCGTGCGTCGCAACGCGTCAAGCGACACAATGATTTTTTAAAAGAAAATGTTGAATTGTCGAAATGACTTTTTAGTCATAACAGGTTAGTCATAACTGTTTAATAATAAAAGGTATATGGTTATATGGATTTTGATATAGCGATTAATTCCCGTAAATAAGAATAATTTTAGCTTTTTATTTTTCATCGAAAACCCACGGTATACCTGACTTTACCTTGAATTCACGTTATTTATGCTGAAATAGCCCCATATTGTAAATAATAGCTCAGGGCTCCCGCCGTTATGTCGACACGTTTTAATCACCTTCTTAAACAATGGTATCCGCAGCGCGATAGTGCCGCTTGGGTGCTTTGCACCGTCATTGAAACTCAAGGATCCTCCTACCGTAAAGCGGGTGGGATGAGCTTATTTAATGATTTGGGGCAGCAGTTTGGCGTGGTTAGCGGAGGCTGTATTGAGGGGGATTTAATGCGCCATGCCCATACCGTTTTAGAGCAAGATTTTGGTAAAGTCGTGACCTATGACATGCAAGGAGAAGACTCCCTAGCATGGCAGTTAGGCATCGGCTGCGGTGGTATGATTCGCATCCTCTTGCAAGCCGTGACTGCCGATAATGACTATTTGGGTTTGCTGCAATTACATCAGCACCTTGAGGCCAGAATAAGCTGTCTTTACACCCAAGATATCGAGAAAGCTTGTCAGGCGAGCGAGGGTGCAGAGGAGGGGTCATGGAAAGTAGAGGCACTCACTAAGACTACACCGGTAGGTGAACCTGTGCGTGCAATTAGAGGGCACGATGGTTGTTTAACAACGCCCCTGCATCCGGCGCCGTCACTCTGGGTTTTTGGTGGTGGAGCTGACGCTCAGCCAGTGGTTAATATTGCCGCTGAAATGGGTTGGCATACGACCTTGGTGGATTCGCGAACCGCCTATGCACGCGAAGCGTTTTTCCCTAAAGCTCAAAAAATTATTAAGCAGGATGCGAGCGAGTTAATCGGTCACGATATTCAACAAGATGTCGATGCGATCATAATCATGACACACAACTTAAAAATGGACGCGAAAGCCCTCACCTTTGCAGCCGAATCGAGCACGCGTTATGTAGGTTTACTTGGTCCTGTCAGCCGTAGGCTGCGTGTTGAGGCGATGGCGAATGTCGATGCTAAACAGTTCCCGTTTTATTATGCGGGGCCAGCAGGAATACCGCTCGGGGGGGAATTACCTGAGAGCATTGCCTTATCGATTATTGCTCAATGCCAATGGGTCTTGGAAGGCTCCGTAAAACGTGATGCGCCTGCTCTGTTTCTAAATCAAGAGCTAAATCAAGAGCTAAATCAAGAGCTTATGAATCAGGAATTGATGAGCCAGGAGTCTAGGTCATGAGCAGACTTAAGCTGGCCTATGTGATATTAGCCGCCGGTGGCGCTAGCCGCTTTGGTGGCTGTAAACAATTGGCGCAAATTGACTTTGGTAAAACCCTATTAGAACGCGCCATTGAACTTAGCCTATTTGTGGCAACTGACGAGGTTCATCTGGTTCTCGGCGCGTACCGAGAGCAAATTATCAGTAAACTACAGCTCGGCCAAGAGCAGACGTATAGAAGTCGTGTAAAAATTATTGTCAACGAGGATTGGCAATTGGGCATTGCCAGTTCAATTACGGCGGCTCTGAATCAGCTGGGCGATGATTCTGACGGGGTTTGTTTCTTGCTTGCAGACCAAGTCGCGATTCATTCGATGCAGCTACGTGACTTACAGTTAATTTGGGAGCAGAACCCCGATAAAATTGTTGCCGCTCAGTATCTCGATATCACGGGAGTTCCTGCTATTTTCCCTCGTAAATACTTTGGCGACTTACAGCAGCTACAAGGTGATACTGGTGCCAAATCTGTGTTACAAAAAAATCGGAATAACGTAATACCCTTCGAGCTTGAGGATGCCCGTTGGGATATCGACACTGAACGCGAACTCAGTGATTGGTTAGTTGATTCTCTCTAATAGAATGTCTTAAGCTTCATGCTGTGACTTCTTGTGCTGCCAGTTGTACTGCCCAGCTCGGGTAATGACGTCCTTGAATGCAAAATGAAGTGAGATGTATGATTAAAAACCTATCTCGGCGCAGATTCCTGCAATTAACTGGTATTAGCACTACAGGCTTAGTACTTGGGGCATCTGGCCTCGCGTATTGGCGTCATCGCAAAAATTCGTTTATCCCGTTACCTGCAGAGCTGCCTGAAAGTGCGCAAACATTTAATCTGTTCGTACATATTGAAACCGACGATACTGTGCATATTGTGGTACACCGCTCAGAGATGGGACAGGGTATTCGTACAGGTTTTGCTCAAGTTGTGGCGGAGGAATTACAGGCTGACTGGCAGCACATTGTAGTGGTGCAAGCCGATGGCGCGAGTTCCTATGGTAGTCAAAGCACCGACAGCTCTCGCAGTATGCGCGATAATTATCAGCGTTTACGTGAAATGGGCGCGAGCGCTCGACATATGTTGGAGCATGCAGCCGCCAAATATTGGGGAATAAGCCCGGACTTATGCCAAGCGCAAAATCATCAAGTTGTGCGCCAAGATAATCTAGCCACATTACGCTTTGGTGAGCTGGCTCTTACTGCAGCAACGTTGTCACCACCGTCGCTGCCAGAATTAACATTTAAAAATAAAGATCAATTTAAATATATCGGCAAGAAAATCCCCTCTGTTGATCTTAACGATATCGTTCTCGGCCAAGCAAAATACAGCGCCGATTTACAGTTTCCTAATACCTTATATGCCTGCATACAACGTAGCCCGGTACTTGGTGATGAGGTGGATCATGCCGGTAGTGCTGAGTCGATTGCAGATGTTAATGGCTTGTCGGGCGTTCGAAAAGTACACCCTATAGGCATACCAACATCTAAATCCCAATTTAAACCACTGGCAGGCATAGCCGTTGTTGCAGACTCAACTTGGCAGGCATTAAAGGCAAAGCGTGCATTAAATATTCAGTGGAAAAATAAAGAAGAACACTCAAAATTTAATTCAGATGATTATATACAAGAATTAAAAAACAATTTAAATAAAAGCGGAAAAATACTACGCCAAAAAGGCGATACTCAAGCGGCGTTAAATAGGAGTAATAACAAACACTCGGCGGCTTATACCTTGCCTTATTTGGCGCAAGCGCCGATGGAGCCGATGGCTGTAGTAGTTTTATACGATAAAAAGAACATTAATGTTTGGGCGGGGGTGCAAGACCCACAAAATACCAAGTGGCAATTACATTTACATCTCGGTCATGACTACGATGATATTCATGTGCATGTACCGCTTTTAGGTGGTAGTTTTGGCCGCAAAGCGAGCCCAGACTTTGTCTTGGAAGCGGCAGAGATTGCCATGCATTTTCCCGGTAATACCCTGCAATTACAGTGGTCACGGGAGGATGATATTCAACACAGTTATTATCACAGCGCAAGTGCCGTGCAACTGGAGGCTGGATTTAACGACAATCGAGAAATTAACGCATGGCACGCAAAATCCTGCTTCCCCAGTATTGCAGCCACCTTTAGTGGCAAAGAAGAATACCCGGCGTCTTGGGAGATGGAGTTAGGGTTGGTGAATACGCCGTTTGTTATTGAGCATGAAACTGTCGAATGTTTTAGCGCTGTAGCGCATACGCGTTCGGGTTTAATGCGCTCCGTCAGTAATATTCAACATGCTTTTGCTGTGGGAAGTTTTGTCGATGAGTTAGCTATTGCTAGCGGGCGCGATAATGTCGCGATGTGGTTGGCCATGATCGGGCGAGATCGTTATATTGATTATAGTGATCATGGATACGAACTTGGTAACTACAGTGAATCACTTACGGATTTTCCTTTTGATAATCGCCGTTTAAAACACGTATTGCACTGGGTGGCGGAACATTCTAGTTACAAAGCCACAGCGTCGTCCGGCAGCGGTTGTGGTTTGAGTTGCCATTACAGCTTTTTAACTTATGTTGGTATCGCGGTAAAAGTACGTTTGGAGCAAAATCAATTAAAAGTGGATGAGGTACATTGTGCTATTGATTGTGGCACAGTGGTTAACCCTGACCGTGTGATAGCGCAGAGTGAGGGCGCTATTGTCATGGCTTTAAGCGCGGTATTAATGGGGAATATCAGCTTTAAAGACGGTCAAGTTGAGCAGTCCAACTTTCATGATTATCCAGTATTGCGAATGCATCAAACTCCTAAGATAAGGGTGCATATTGTTAACAGTGATACCAAACCCACGGGTGCGGGTGAGCCTGTCATGCCGGTCGTGGCGGCGAGTCTTACTAATGCCATTGTGGCGGCGGGAGGGGAACGTATTCGTGATTTACCGGTGAATAAGATCTATCGCGTTTAAGTGACAAATGAAAAAGCCCCCGGCTCTATGAGTCGGGGGCTTTTTTTTTACCGTTTATCGTAAGTCTTGCGCTACGCGCTAGCTAAACCTGATGGTTTAATCGTATCCACGCTTGCGGTATCTACAGTATCTACAGTATCCACGGTATCAGAGTCATCAGCTGCTGCCCGACGCTCCGCTAGATCCGACTCAATTTCTGCCATTTTCTTCGAGTTGAGTGGGTAGAACATCAATACGAATAGACCTGCAAAGGCAAAGCCTGCGGGTATCCAACTAATCAACCAGCGCATGCCTTCGGTAGCCTGAGCAAAGGTAGTTGGGTCAGTGCCTACGTAACCATAGCTGGCTAATACTAGCAGAATGATGGCGCCGCCAAAGCCGCCACCGGTTTTCTGAATAAATGAGCCTGCAGAGTAGGCAAGGCCTGTGGCACGTCGGCCAGTTTTCCACTCAGAGTAGTCAATGGTATCGCCCAGCATACTGAATATTAATACTGGCATAAAGGCAGCAAAAAATTCTGCGGTGCAACCTAACACAAACATCATGTTGATTTGATCGGGCTCAAGGAAGAACATGCTACCACTGAGTAAGCCGCTTAAAATTAATGAAATACTAAAAAGTAGCCGCTTACCCATGAGCTGAGTGAGGTATCCGGCAATGTAAGCYGCGAACATGGACGTGGYCAGCAGTCCCGTAAAGTATGCGCCAATWAGGGCTTCATTTTGAACATAGTCTTTAAAGTAGTAGGCAGTAACGGTCATTTTAATGCCGTTGAACAGCATGGTCAAAAAGCCTAGTCCTAGTACCATTAGCCAAGGTTTATTGCCGAGCAAATCAATAAGCTGRTTTGACGCGAGGCTACGTTGCTTTGTAGGTTTTTCAGTCAACCATCTTTTATAACGCCAAGCTGCGGTGGTAGTAACGATAAACCCTAAAACAAAAGGCCAAGTACGATAATAGGCGGCCAGCACCATACCGAGTAATGCCATTACGAATACGAGTAGCGTTACAATAGTTTCACCGCTGCCTCCATCGCTAGTAGACTTGGGTGGCTCGAYGCGCTCTTTTGTGGTCGCAAAGGTCACGATGCACAAAGCGACGAGTAAGGCTGCAAAGATGCACATGGTGTACAGATAACCTTGGGCATCAGTTGTGGTGCCGTCGACACCGAAGTAGCTAACCATATAAGGGGTGCCACCCATGACGAGGAGTCCACCAAGGAAGGCGCCACCGAAGCGGAAACCCGATAAAACGCTGCGCTCGGTATGGCTGGAGGTCATCACCCCCATCAGAGCTGAATAAGGCACGTTATTGACTGTATAAGCGAGGGTAAGACCTATGTAGGTGAAATAGGCCCAGGCCAATTTCATTCCGGGGCTTACGTCGGGTACGACAAAAGCTAATACCAAGAATAGACCCAGAACTGGCGCAGACCATATAATCCAAGGGCGGAAACGGCCGTGACGGCTCTTGGTGCGATCGGCAATCATGCCCATGCCGATATCGGTGATGCCGTCGCTGATACGCACGGACAGCATCAATAAGGCCGCGGCTGTGGCTGTGATTCCTAGGGTATTCGTATAGAAAAAGGCTAAGTAACCCAGGGCGCCGCGCCAGACAAGGTTGGCGGCCATGTCGCCCGTAGAATAACCAAGCTTTTCAGTTAATGTGAGTTTTTGTGTTGTTACCGACATTTTGATCTCTCGCCAATAAATTATTTTTATTTGTAAGCTTTTTTGGATAATAGCGTACTATTTGTCTCCACTCGGCGAGCGAGTATAAACGTTTTCAGGTTTTTGTACACTAAGAGGTTTTTCCTAAACCATCGCTATTGTTGGTATTGGGGGGCTCTAGGGGCGGGCTGTGCATATGTTAACAATAATTACCGGTGTGATTGTGGCGTCGAGAGGGGAAGTGTATTCGTGATTTACTTGTGAATAAATTCTATCGTGTTTAAGCGCTGGGGAGTTGTTTTAACATTTTTCGCCTTGCTTAGCGCATGTGCGAATTTTGCTAAACAGCCGAGCCTTTCGCCTGTGCAGGCCAAAGGCGATATGGCTTACTTACAGTCAAGGCTTAACACCTTAATTGAAAAGGAGATGCGCTCACGGCGTATTGTAGGTTTAAGTTTAGCGCTGACCGTCGGCGAAAAAACACTGTGGCAGCGTGGCTACGGGCATGCAGATAAAGCACGCAATATATCGGCAAGTGCTCATACCTTGTATCGCGCAGGCTCTATAAGCAAGCTGTTTAATAGCGTCGCAGCTATGCAACTTGTAGAGCAAGGCTTGCTGGATTTAGATGCGCCTATTCAGCAATACCTCAGCGACTTTGACGTTAAAACCCGGTTTAATGCATCTTCTGCAATCACCACACGGCATTTGTTAACACACTTATCGGGTTTGCCTTCTGACCTAATTAAAGGTATGTGGCGAGACGATCCGGACTCTTTTCATGCCGTGCTGCCCTATTTAAATAATACCTATGTCGCCAACCCACCTAATACCTTGAGTGCATATTCCAATGTTGCTCACAGCGTGCTTGGGCTCATCATTGAAAGTATTGTTAAGAAGCCGTATGAAGAGTATATGCAGGCCTTACTTCGAGATATGAAGATGCTTGAGTCTGCCTTTTCGTCTGAATTAACCGGCGAGTATGCGGCAGCGGCTTATCGTCGTGCACGCTTAGCGGATGAGCCGGGATTAAGAGATGTTCCCGCAGCGGGTTTAAACACAAGCGTGGCGGAACTGAGCGCGTTGCTTAAGCTGATCAATAGTGGCGGTGATCTCTTTGGTAAGCGCTTGTTGAGGCAATCCAGTGTTACCCACATGTTGAGTGATTACAGTGATAACGCAGCGATTAATTTAGGACAGCGTATGGCACTGGGGTGGTTTTTTGCAGACGATATTTTTAGCCCAAAGCAGCCAGCGTATCGCCATGGTGGCGCTAGTGTTAATCATCGTGCTTTTGTAGTGATTCATCCTCGACGACAACTTGGCGTGGTTTTGCTTAGTAACTCGAAAGAGGCAGGTTCTGTTTTGGCCGATATAGCAAAGCAGGCACTTGGTTTATTATACGAGTATCAAACCGGTTATTCGGCGCCGCTGGTGCCGCCACAATACCCGGAAAGGCACAGGCAAGATATGCTCGCACCAGGAGATATGGAAGGTTATTATTCAACACTTGGTGGCTTGGCACATGTATTTATGGACAAGCAAAAATTAAAAGCCAAGATAGCGGGGAAGGTTTTCAGTCTTTATCAGCGTCGCCCCGGGGGCTTATATTTTTTGCGTTACCGCTTATTCGGTGTGATACCGATTAATATTAGGTCTTTGGCTTATCGTGGATTTTCGGTTCGGCACCTAGCTGGTGAGACGCTACTGATTAGTTCTGACACGCTTCGGCGGCAGGAGGTACTTGGGAAGCGTATTCATGCGACAGCGATTAGCTCTGCGTGGCGTGAACGCTTGGGGCGCTACCGTATTTTAAATCCGTTACAGGCGGTTGACGTGCCTAGTGGGGGTTTAATGATTGAAAATGGGTTTTTAATTGCGTATGCAAAAACTAGCGACGGTATGCAGTTGAAGTATGTTCTTGAGCCTCAAAACGACCGTGAAGCAATTGTGAGCGGAGTTGGACGCAACTTTGGTGAAACCGTAGATGTCGACTTTGACGACGATGGTGTTGAGACCTTACGTTTTGCGAATATCGTGTTTCAGAAGCTGTCACCGTAAAGCGAAGACACTAAAACAGGGCTGAAAAGGGCTAAAAAAGTTACACTCGTAAGTAAGCGCAGCCCATCATTGATTGTGCAAGAGAGGACACCATCGTCTCCTCCTGTTTTGACTTTAAGCTATTCCACGTTAAGCTGATAATTTCTGCCCGCCTTTCTTGCACTTGCCGAGCCGTTCTTAAGCCCTTATATTCCTTCATGTAATCCAAAAATAGCGCCGAAGACCTTAGGTTGAAACCTTCAAAGGCTCTGTGGCCGATTTCCGAGCGCATTTGGACGCCGGGGTCGAGTGCTTCGTAGCGCTGGTATATCTCGGGTGAGACGCCAAGTACTGAAGCCATTTCTTCAATCATAAACTCGTTAACGATACGTATTCGCTTCAAAACCATACCGGTTGAGCGGTAATAGTCGACGCCTAACTTCCAAATATTGACTTCTTTTGGGGCAATAAACAATGCGTCTTCATATTGCGACAGTTCGTCTAATATTTGACTGATGCGCTGTTCGTTTTCCACAAGCAGATTACAGCGGGATAAAAAGTTAACAAACGCATCAAAATCGCGGGTACTGAGCTGGGCGACACTGACAAGTACCTCGTATCCGCCCTCATTAAAACTCCAATAACGCTTGAGCTCTTTACCGTAATAGAGCGCGGCCATTGGGATTTGGATTAGCCAACTGATGTAAGCCAAGACATGTAATTGGCGCCTGTCGGAGAACGAAGGTTGGAAATAACGCATAACAAAGCTTGGTTTTATACCCAAAATGCGTCCTTCGAGGCGCTCTTTATTCCATTTCTGGTCTAATTTCACACGTTTTAACGCCTCGCCAATATTCCTGTTTACCATGGCCTCTCTTTCGATATTCTGTATTTTAGTGATCTGGGCTGATGAAGCCTTAGTCACCAAAAACCTTTCATCGTTTTTCAATATGTTCTCCAAGGAGATGTTATGTCGTCTTATGCTATTAAAACTATCAATCTGAAGCAAAAAAGTGCTCGTCACGCGATTATAGGAACGGATCTTTCAGCGCCACCACTGATATACCTACCCGGAAACTTGCAAAGTATATCGAACGTGGAATCGATTACGCTACCGTTGAGTCGCGATGCTTTAGTACATGTTATTGAATTACCTGGAAATACAGGAGAATATCACCTGCCATCAAACTACGATATGGGCTATCTGGCCGACTGCGTACATGAATATGTGTCCAGATTTGTTGGCAAGAAGGTACATATTGCCGCGAGTAGCTATTCTACGGCGATTGCCTTAACATTTGCGGTCAAATATCCGGACTTGATTAGCAGTTTGTCACTTTCTGGTGCCGCCCAGTATGTGCCTGAGCAATCTGTCGCGCGGATTCTAAAAATCCTCTATTTGGCGCGAACCGATCGACAAGCATTTGCTGAAGCCTACACGGATTTGCTGACTGTCGAGTCCGATATCATTAAGCGCAATAGGGCTATTCGTCGCGCGAGTCAAAAAATGGCCTTGTCGATGGAAGCCGTCCAATTAGAGTGCTTCCACCATAATATGCTGCGCTTGTTAAATTTAACACCGCGTGAGCATTACCCCATTGAGGCTCCGACAATATGCTTTACCGGTGAAAAAGATCCGTTTATTACGCCGGCTGATTGCGAGCAGCTCTCGGATTCAATCCCCTTGTCTAAATTTACTACCTTAAAAAACTCGGATCACCTTATTCATATCGAGGCGCCAACTCAAATGGCGGGTCTTATTGCAAACCAGATTCACGCAGCCGAATATCGTATGGCGGCTTAAGCTTGGGGTGGGTGATTGCGTGATAGTCGTCGGTTTCAGCATTTTTGGCGCATATTGCCTTTCTCCGTGATTTTTGCCTACTTTATTCACGGTGATTGGCATATATTTATCAACCCCGGCTAGATATTATCGGCAACTAATATATTTCGGCGTTTTTTAAAGGGGTTACTCATTGAAAGCGCTCGCTAAGATTTTCTACAAATTAGATGTTTGGTTGCAGCCGGGGTGTGCTTACAGTAATGACGAAATTATGGAAAAAGACAAACGCTGAATTATATGTAGGTGACGGAATGAGTAACGTGACGTCATTACATGTAGAAAGAAACAAAGCGAAAGTGGAACTTGTTCAGTACTTCAAGGATGCTTGTACACATTGGCTATTGCAATGTGCTGGAGGAGTCGCTACGTCTGATGAGTTGGAAGCAGGGTTTGAAGCTATTTGCTGCACTTATCAATGCACTGGTGGTTTAGGCGCGTCACATAGTGGTGGCTTTGATGTTAAGGATTACATTGATGATCTAATGGATATGTATGTTGAATCAAATGCAACACCGAAGGATAAAGCCAAGCAGCATTAAGTTTGGCTTTATGCTTACCCTATCCGTCAATTATCCAGTCTTATAGGTTCCAAACTATTAATCAGCGTCCCCGATTAATAGTTTATATCGATTTATCACACCTAGGTGTTAAGGGTGTTGCTCTTGAAGTGACATTTCTAGAGCTAACGACGCTCACAATCTTCGCTGTTAATGTAATCAATTTGGTCGTTTAGCGTTAATAAATCATATAAATAACCTAGGCCGAACAGTCCAAAAGTGAACAGGTACAGTACTCCGCTAAGCCATTTGCCCATATACATGCGATGTATGCCGAAGACCCCTAAAAATACTAGTAATATCCATGTGATTGAGTAGTTTGTTTCCCCTTCTATAAAGCGTCTATCGGCTTCACGATCCATGGCTGGGATGAGGAAAAAGTCGATAATCCAACCGATAAAAAACAGGCCTAAGGTAAAAAACCAAATAATACCACTAATAGGTTTCCCGTAATAAAAACGATGGGCGCCGAAGAACCCGAAGATCCACGCTAAATAACCGATCGCTTTTGAGTGGGTGTTATTTCGTTCCGTTGAGTGATGCATGTGTCTGTTCCTGTTGTTTGCATATTACTTGTAATACTGGTGTTATATTGGCCGTAAGATTAAATAAATATTTATAGCCAAGCGCTAAACCCTAGAGATGCGCAGCTGACAACGCCTAACAGCCAAAAAGTGTTGTTATGGGTAATGACTTGTAAAATGTATAATATAAGCGTTGAAATAAATAACCCGGCACTTATGATTGACGGCATACTCATTGTCGTTCTCCTCTTTTGTTAGCGCTTTCGGTACTATCGACGTCTAGGCGCTATGGTAATCCGTCATCACTTAGGCGGCTATTTATTTTAAATTAGCGAATTCACTGTCGAGGTCATAGTGCTTTGATGTGACATATTGCTCCATTGACTCCACTCGGCTAGCAACCTCATCCAAACGCTTCTTTGCGCGGCGAACGCGAACGCTCGGGCTTTCACTGTAGCGAAAGACATTCTTGCGTCGTCGTCGACGTTGTTGCTCGTCGTATTCGTAACTCTCGTTGCCCTCACTGTTTGGCGCCAAAATAATCCAGGCGGCCAAATAAGCCCATGCAGCAGTAAACCCCGTAAAGATAGCTGCAGCGATGAATAAAATACGCATTATGTTGTGATCAATTTCAAAATGATCGGCCAGCCCTGCGCATACTCCGGCGACCTTCTTTTTTTCGGTATTGCGATATAGGTTCATGCCAAATCCCCTACATTTTTCTTTCTTAAAGTGTTGGTAACCTCTGCTCATTGTATTTCTCCTTGTGAGTGTGCGATTAATCCCGGTAGTCTTTTGTGCGTTTACGCCATTGGGGGCGGCTTTCGTTCAAAATATCTTCTAAGGTTTCTACGCGGTCAGTGAGTTTGTCGATACATTCGATCATCTCTTCAATGTTGTGCATATCTTGCTCGGAGATGCCGCTTTTCATTTTGCCCTTACTTCTGTAGTGCAATATCAGCCATAGTGGCGCCACAATGCACAGAAATAAAATGCTCGGTACAAAGAAAAAGTCCATTATCGTGCCTTATCTATTCGTGTTAACCGGATATTGGGGAGTGAGTAATACATTTGTGTACTGTATCGTGAGCTGTCGTTTATGGCTTTAAGCTCGCGGCTTCATTTTCTCTTTTAGTCGCGCCAATTCGTCGTTTATTTTGTCATTTTTTTCCAAATCTTTAAACTCATCCGCTAGATCCTTTTTGCCTAGATCATAAGACTCTAAGTGGCCTTCAAGTTCGTCCATTCGACGTTCGAAGAGCTCCATTTTGTTAAACGCTTTATCGATGGCGCCACGGTGGATTTGTTGTTTGACCTTGTAGCGTGATTCCGCTGTTTTTGCGCGTAGCAATAAAGTTTTTTGCTTGCTTTTGGCGTCGTCTAGCTTGATTTGTAGCTGGGTGACTTCGTCGTTCAATGCAGCTAGGTGACCCTCGATCGATGTTAATTCTGATTCGGTTTGAATGGCCTCCTCTTCTAATGACGACTTCTCGGCCAGGGCGGCACGCGCAAGGTCTTCTCGGTCTTTACTGAGGGCGAGAGCCGCTTTACTTTCCCACTCATTAGCTTGCGCTTGTAAGCGTGAGTGTTTACGGCCAACTTCTTTTTTGTCGGCAATTATGCGGGCTGAGGAGCTGCGCACCTCTACTAATGTCTCTTCCATTTCTTGGATGATTAGGCGAATCATCTTGCTTGGATCTTCGGCATTATCGAGCATGGAGTTAATGTTTGAGTTGATGATGTCGGTGATGCGTGAAAAAATTCCCATGGTTTTCTCCTTAAGGGCCAGCTTTTTAGCTGTGGTCATTTGCAGTGTTGCATTTATTTGGTGGGCGCTTAACTCTTTGTTAGTCGCTTGTAGAAGTTATAGCTATAAACATGCCAATATTGTAAGTTGTTGTTTTATATATCTATTATGGTTTTTGGTGATTTTTGAAGGCATATGAATATGGCTTATTACGCCGCCGCATAGGTCAAAAAGGCCAAATAATTGTCTTTTTGACTCTTCTTGTGGTTTGGTTGGGTGAGTGTTTGGCTTTGAGCTGCTTGTAGATCGTTTGGTCTTATTCGGGTGGATGTTTAATACCACACTTTTATAGAACGATATTTGTCGTAAGAACTCTAATATTTGGAATTTATGCATACATAAATTATTCACGCTATTATTGGTATGTATCTTTTCAAAAAACTATTTACATTCTGAGCTTAAGCTGTAATAGTTTATATCCATAGGGAGTATATTTGTCGGAATATTGATTGTTTAACATGTGGCTTGGCAATTAGTGTTCTAGTTAAGGCTCTAGTTAAAACGCTCAGTTATTACATATTAAAAGTTACACATTAAAAGCTACTCACTTGAAGGAGATAAATTTTAAACGCACTACGTTCATCGACTCATAAATAAGGCGCTAATTTAGTTTAAGACCAATTTAGTTTAAGCACGGTATTAAATTAACATTGTCGTTTTGTATTTAAAGTTTGACTGCTAACGGAGCATGTTTACTATGGCTAAAAGATCCCGCGTTAAGCGTTGTAATAAACCGCCACGAGATAAGGAAGATCGGAGAACTGTTCGACATCATAAACCCCGCAAAGAAAGCGCTCAAATCGTTGAGCTGAATGCCCACTCCAGACCCAGTGACACCGCCTACAGTCCCTGGCAAGACAAGTCCCCCCTAAAAGCACGCACTCCTGCCCAGCAGCGTTATATCAATGCCATTGAAACTCACAACCTAACCTTTGGCTTGGGGCCTGCTGGTACCGGTAAAAGCTATTGTGCTGGTGCGTTGGCGGCGCAGGCGCTCGATTCTGGACGCATCGAACGCATTATTCTCACTCGCCCTGCGGTTGAAGCTGGGGAGTCTCTTGGTTTTTTGCCTGGAAGTTTGGATGAGAAGTTTGCTGCTTACATTGATGCTTTTCGTGACATCCTTAACGAACGGCTCGGTGCGGGTACGGTGAATTACTGTATTCGTCACGGTCGTATTGTGGCGGCTCCGCTTGCTTATATGCGCGGACGTACGTTTGGGCAAGATACTTTTGTGATTTTAGATGAGGCTCAAAATACCTCCGCTGCGCAAATGAAAATGTTTTTAACACGCATTGGAGAGGATTGCCGTGTTGTCGTAAATGGGGATATTTATCAGAGCGATATTCGCGGGCCTAACGGTTTGGCTGACGCTGTCGAGCGCTTAGGTGTTTTACCGCAAGTGCATGTGCACGAGTTTGAGCGGGAGGACATTGTGCGTAGTGGTTTGGTTCGGGATATTGTCGATAGGTATGAAGCTGTTTAGGCAGTAGTTAATAGGTAATAGGTAAACTATTTCCGACCAGAGAGGGCAGCCTCGGAGCCCTCTTGTATTT
>NVXL01000136.1 GCA_002746115.1 Alteromonadaceae bacterium | reverse complement strand
ACCAGAGGGTCTTTTTCCGATGGTGATTTGAAATTGTTCGATGTGAATTTGAACCAGCAAAACTTCCAAGTAGATTTAGATTTTATCGCGCAAATACCCGTGCTCCGACTGGCTTGGGATCGTAATCTCAGAATCATTAATAATCGCCTAGAGAGTGCCGGTAATCGTTACCGCTACGTTGAGCTGCCAGTGAATAACATCGTCGATGTTGTTCCACGGGGTAATATTGCGAATGAGCAGAGTGTGGTGGGTTTCTCTGTGACCGGTGACCCCGTGGCTTGGCGCAATGTCGTATTAGCTGTCTACAACCAGCAAAGTGACAAGGCCCTGAATGGAACCACGCGTTTGGTGGGCAGTGATTTGTCATTCCAGATACTCGGCGATAGTTATCAAGCCGGGCAACAATACCCGATTGCCTTGTTCAATCTACCTGAAGAGTCTGTCGATGGCGCAGGTCTTCAATTCGACATGCCTTGGTCACTTGATGCGGCTGACGTTTTTGGTTTGGCACGAGTTGAACTACACGATATTAGTCCGAAGAGCGTGGTTCGGGATCAACTCAGTACCTTCGTTATTCGTGGTAGTAATCTGCATTTAGCTGAGGCACTTAGTATCGACGATGTTACGGTCGAGAACTGGCTAGCGAGCACTGATGGTAATCAAATCACGTTTAGTGCCAGCTTGTCACAAAGCGGTTTGCATAGTATTCGTGTGAGTCAGGGTGCAGAAAATGAACGCTTACCAGCCGCTTTACGAGTGGTTGATGTACTTAGCATTGGCACTGTCAATAGTGACAATACCCATAGCCCAGCTCATGTGAACGAGAGCGGGGGGGATCAAATCCGTCTTAGCGGTGCAGGTCTGGATGGTAACCTCAGCTTACATTGGTTGATAGATGGGGTAGGGCAGGTTCCTGATGCGAGCAATCGTTTGACTTATTCGCTTGAGGCTGGCGATTTGGTGTTCAGTAGCCCGCCAACGGTACATGGACGAAATTATCAAATACTCCTGACGAACGAAAATTCGGGCGAACAGGTGCTTGCTCCAAGTTTGCTAGCAAGTATTGATCTGCTTGCGCCTCGCCTACTATTTAATAGCGCGCTTTCAAGGGTACAACCTTTGAGACTCGGCTTTGACGAAGCGATGGCATTTAATGGTTCGTTTAGTGTGATAGCTGAGCCATTAAATTATCCAGCCTTCGACCAAGGCGGCATAGCTACGGATGTATCGGATCATTTTGAAGTGCAGGCTTTGGGTAACGAGATAGTGTTGTCCTTACGCAGTGGCAGCGTGCTCGACCTTAATACCCGTTATCGTATCGAAATGGACGGCATTAGTGATGTTAGCGGCAACTTGAGTGCAAATATTCGACGGCTTTTCGGGACTGCCAACGAAAGTGATAGTCAGCATTATGACGCGATTGTTACCTCGGACACTATTGCACCTCGCTCACTAACGCTCACACGCCGCTCTGACAACGTGTTGATTACGCCAGCCTCCCAGCTGACTCGGGGGCGTAGTTATCGCTTAGCGGTTGATGTTGAGGACAATATAAGTATTCAAAGAGCTATTCGTGTGGTCGCTCGGATTTCTATCGATGGTGGTATTACCTTTGGGCCTGAAATCTGGATCGACAACCGTGCAGTAATCCCGACATTGGATTTTAATATTGCTGAAAGCACGGACTTATTGAGTATTAATCTTTTTGCAACAGATCTTGCCGGCAACGTCGGTCATCAGCGCTTTGATATCGCGCTTGCTGATCCGCAAATCGTCATCTCTGCGGTGCAAACTATCCCTAGCAATGTTGAAGAACTTACCGTCAGTGATATTCGTTTTGAACTCAGTGGTGATGTTGATATGGTCGAACAAGCGGAATTACGCATATTCGACGATTGGTATCCAGTGAGCCTGACGCCCTTATTTGAAGATCGTGTATTGGTAAGTCAAAACTTCCTTAACCCCGCGCTCAGTACTCTTGTTAATGGTAACCAAGTGCCTTTACGCTTGCGTTTGCGCTACGGTAGTGGCGGTGAAGTTGTGCATGATGATAGTTATACCATTGCGACAGATGCCACTTTGCCAACGGTGGCGATTGTCTCGCCTAAAGATGGTGAGCAAATTCCAATCGGTGAAGATGCCTATATTGTGATTAGCGCTTTCGATCGCTACGGCATTGACCGTGTAGAAGTGCAGGTAAACGGAGCCGGTTATCAGTCTGTGACTCCGGTGAACTTGTTCCGTTACCGCCCAGAATCAAGCACGCCGTTAACCATTGATGTTCGCGCGATAGATAGCAATCAGCTCGTCAGTGAAATAGCATCCGTGACCTTACAGCCCTATGAGGCTGATTTAGGCACGACAGGACTCTCGATTGTTAACCCTGTCAATGGCGATAGCTTCCATGAAATGGCTGCGGTCAGTTTTGACCTAGATCTCCAAGGCATTACTGAAGCACAGCTCTTTTTTGATATTGCTGCCGATGAAAACGACCTTCGTAACCCGTCGCCGATTACGGTGAGCCGCGCTGAAGATGCATCTGCACGAGTGCGTGTGAATGTGCAGTTGCCAGCCACGAACGAAAGCTTAGTTGTGGTCGCACGTCTGCAATCTGCCGAGTTAGTGGAGCGTACTTACTTAAACGTATTGCGTGATGATGGCATTGACGAAGATACCCAGCTGAAAACGATTCCAGCGGATCGTATCCTTGGTGGTACTGACCTTTGGCTTGACGCTGCGCCCGTAGATTCTATGGATGATTTTAATCCAGATTCACATCTAGATATTTTTGACCCAGCTAATGAAACAAAAACCCAGAGCGAGTTAATCGGGCAAGGTTTGAGCGTTGTTCATGTGAATAATCAAGGTGATGCGCTGCGTATTGATGCCGTCTTGCAAGATCATTCGGGTCATGAGCGTTTGTCTTCTCACAGCTTGCAAAAATTGGCTTACTTTAGCGGAAGTAAAGAAACCGTTTTCGAGCTAAATACCACCGGTGAGCAAATCGACGCCTTGGCACTGGTACCAAGCCAAAGTCTTGTAATTGGTGAGCCTAGCGATGCACAAACCTACCTCGGTGTTAACGTAATTGATGGGTCTTACCGTGTTGATATCGATAATGCGAGTACTTTACATAGCGCCAGCGGCCAATTATTGGATCTGCAGTACAGCGGTACAGGCTTAGCAGCACATATACGTGATGCGCAAGGCGAGCATATTCTATTTTGGGCCTTGACCGAATCAGGCTTACAGAGCGCTTCGAGCTTGGCCTTAAATGGCGAGTTTGTTGGCCTCGATGGCAATGTGATCTTTGTACGTTACGGCGCAATGCTGGGTGCCTTTGTCTATGGCGACGGACGTTTCGTTCAAGCCGCCGCACTGTCACTAGCAGAACCTCTGTTAGCCACTAGTATTGATGCGCAAGCACTTTACGGCCTCAGTGAGTCCGGACTGTATCGTTTTGCAATTGCCTATCAAGATGGTCTAAAAGTAGTCTCAAATTTCTATACCGCATTACCCGGATGGGACGGCATCGCCGTTGATGGTCAGCGTTTAGTGGTTTGGCAAGATGACGCCAATAGCGCCCGTGTTGAAGCTTACCGCCTGGAAGCCAATGGCGATCTACTCCAGCAATACAGCATCGACGACGCGCAATCGGTTCAGAATGTTGTCTTTGACGGTGAACTCCTGTGGTTACTAATGGATGGACCGGTACATCCACACACGTGGAACGCTTATGTGGATGATGAGCTTGTAGGTTTGTACCTCAATGAGTCCGATATTCTATTGTTTGAGGGCAATGCGGCTTATCAGTTAGGCCGGGTAAATTCTGGCGCGGCTCCCACTATCGTTGAACGATTAGACATTGCGGCAGCGGCAGCAGTAGATAGCTTTGCTCCGGCGGTCGAAGCAGGCGTTGGTGGTGTACTTATTCATGGCTTGATCGACAGCGCGGTACTTGGTGGTAGCTCATTTAGACTTGAGAGCGAAAGTGGTTCAGCTTTGCCGTATCAAATTGTTGAAGTTGATGCAGCACTTACTCATTTTGTCCGCTATCAAGATCTTAGCAGTGCCAGTATTCGAGTATGGCGAGCCGATCGTAGTGGCGCGGAAGAAAGTGTTCTTCTCAACATCAATGAATTACCCCTTAGCACYGCAGCAAGTGYTGGACTGCCGTTGACATCMCAACTCGTTTTCGGAGCYCARATTCCATCGACAGTTGTGTTTAATACTGATGATCGTATTCAAACCCAGGGGCTGGCGATTGGCASTGAACTGACACAAGCACTAGCAACTACCTATGCTGGGCGAGGCGCCGATTGGCTGCGCCTGCCATTAACAGGCAGTGACGTGGTGATTCATCATGAAGTTAATGGCGCGTCCTTAGCGGATTATAACTTTGAGCTGATAGCTAACGCCGCCATTGAAGGCGCGAGCACAACCATACTGACGCCTGCGAACAATACCAATATCGTTGAAGACGAAGTATTACGCATTCGTTATCGCAGCGAAAACCTGCCTGACTTTAAACACGCCGAAGTGACCTTGAGTGACTTTAATGGCGCTGTTATTAGTCAGCTTATACTTGGCTCAATGGCGGGTGAACTCAGCTTAGCATTGCCCAAAGTGAGCGAAGCTACGACCCTAGATCTAAGCTTGCGTGTCTACAGTGGTGAGTCCTATCACTATGTTGAAGACATGCGCAATATCCGGGTACTGCCTAAACTGGCCATTTCTGCCGTTGAACTTGAGGGGCTAAGCCCTAGGGCTGTTTTAGGTTCAAGCTTGCAACTGCGCCACCTAAACGCCACTGCCGACTTGGAAGCACGCCTCATTATTCGTGATGATCAAGGCCTTGTACTTGCAAGTGGTGCAGACGTACTGAGTTTTAGCATCCCAGAGAGCCTAGAAGCTAATTACCTAGAACTCACTGCGAGTTTGGCGGATGCCCACGGTAATCTGCGTGAGCAACAATACCGTATACAGTTACTACAGCCTTTTACGGTTAATTTGGAGCCAAGCGTATTGGCATTTGATTTGGCACATAAACAAGTCGACCAATTGTTGATAACACGTGGTGATCGCCTGTATAGCTTTGATGCAAATGGTGATGTACTCACCGAGCAAGCTAAATTCAATGGGTCGATCAGCGCTCTGAACAGCTTAGGCAGCTTATTATTAGTTGGCTTAGATGGCATAGGTCTTGTGGCCGTCGCCCCGAGCCAAAATTACGAGGAAATCAGCCGAGTACGCTACAGCGGTCGCACTAAGCAGATCTTAGTGAATGGTGATCGTGCTTTGTTACTCATTGATGGAATTGCTCATATTGCTAGCATTATCGGCAATGGCATGGAAGAGCCTGTGCCACTTGTTTTCGGCAGCGACAGCGCACTTGTAGGTGTGAACGTGACGGATGTGCACCAGGCTTTGCGCTATGGCGATCAATGGTTATTACTCAGTGATCACGGCTTATTAACGGTCAATAAACTTGGTGAAACCCAAGTGCTTAACGACGATATTTTCGTCAACGCTGTTATGCACGATGGTTATATTTATACCGTCGATGATATCGGTCGTTTACATGTGCTGTACCCGAATGGCAATCTAGTTCGAACGGCTCTTACGGTGAATGCTCATAAGTTAATTGCACTTTATGGCGATCTATTGGCGCTTGATGTCGAGCATAATCGAGGTTTCTTAATCGATGTTCGTGATCCCTCTTTACCAATTGCTATGGGTGAATTGGGTCTAGCAGATGTAAGCCTTGGCTCACAAACCTTGATGTATGCGTCCAAGCTATATTTAGGTGATTCAGTATTGTCGTTAACCCGTGTCAGCGATGATGCTGCCCAAGTTTATCTTACAGAAAGTCCTCAAGGGCAAATTGCAGGAACCACAGTGAGCGATGGTCAATACCTCGCCGCTGCAGGCTCTTATGGTTCGGTCATGCATCGCTTGGATCACTCAGGTGAGTGGCAAGTGGATGTTATCCCCGCACCCCATCAAGAGTTCTCGCAAGAGATTAGTGCGCATATGGATCAGGCTTACGCCTTGCAGCCCCAATCTCAACGCGTTATTTCACTTAATCAGCAAATCCTAGGGTTGACCGATATTGTGTTACAAGGCACTGCCTTTGGACACTTGGCCGTAACCGAAAATCGTTATATTGCCAGCGCCGATGATACTGTGACGATTGTTGATCGTGCTAATCCAGAGCTGCGCGACACGCTATCGGTCGGTAGTGGAGACGGTATTGTTGCACTGCGCGCTTTAGGCGAAACTATTTTTGTAGCGAATACTGCGGGCAATGTTTATCGCTTAATCGTACCGTCTCTACCGGTCTTGGATGCTGACTTACGTGAGGATTTACTGTTAAGCCTTAGTGGCGCACCTACGCTATTCGAAGTCTCTGGTGATTATCTATTGTTTAACAGCAGCCCAGATACTTTGAGCCGTTTGACTTTGTCTTCTGGGGAACTAACGCAATTACCGTTTCCTGCTGCTGTCAGTGCGATGGCCTATATCTCCGGCAGGCTTTGGGTCGCTTACGATGATGCGGCTGGCAGTGTGATTCGAGCCGTCGATCTAGATACCTTAAACTTCGTCGGCGAAGACATTGTTACCGCCGAGCGTGCCGTCTCCTTAAGTGGTGAATTTAACCGCCTGTTTGTCGGCTTGGAAAATGCCACATTAAGTATTTATGAACTGGATTACACCCAACTCAGTGCAGACCCATCGATTGCGCTGCCACTTAATGGCAGCCATTTTACCCCGGGTGAGCGAGCGCATATACAGTTAGCCCATCAGCAGGGTGTGAGTGCGGTCGAGTACTTTATTGATGGCCAATTAGTGGCCTCGTCTGCCAATGCACCGTTTGATGCTGATATCGTTTTACCCTCTACGCTTCGCAATGGTCAGCCTTTTGATTTAGTCGCCAAAGTCAGCTCTATTTGGGGTGAGCTGCGCGAATCAGAAGCGGTAAGAATGGTCGTTCAAGGCACGGATTTACCTGCCAATGCCTTCTCTGTGAGGATCCAAGCGGAAACCGCTTTTGATAACCGTCCGGTTCATTTACGCGCAAACGTCTTTGATAGCACCCAACCGCTTGATATGGTTGAGTTCTATACCAGTACTCAAATTGAAGGCCCATATCAGCTTCACGGTCGTCGTTTTGGCCCAGTATTTGAACTCGATTTACCGCCGAGTATTCTCGACGGCTCTTATGTTAAAGCCCGCGTGATCGATATTTGGGGTAATACTAGTGACAGTAACCCACGCCGGATTATACGTATTAGTGACTTCTCAGCCCCACAAGCCACACTTGAATTACAGGGCACCTTTGTTGACGATGAATTGACCGCAGGTCATGCGGCACAACTTGTGTTTGATATCCATGACGGTGAGTTTGGCAGTGGTATCGAGGTCGCAACCCTGACACGCAACGGCGTTGCCGTGGCCGCAGTGTTTGAGAGCGGATCGCATATCTACCAAGAGCGTGCCGCACAAGCGGGGGAATTGATTGACTACGAACTGACGGTTGTTGATCAGGGCGGTAATACGAGTACGGTTCAACACAGTATCCAGGTGAGACAAGATGCACTGCCTGTGATTACTGCCGTGAACGTCGCCTCACAAATCCGTGCAACCGACCAGTTTGAAGTCGAGGTTATTACCAGTGATGATCTAGGCTTAAGTCGTATTGAAATTATTTGGGATGGCTTTAGTAAGCAGGTCGAATTCAGCTCGGCAGCCTCCGCAGTATTAAGCGAAAGCGCTTACTTTGTCATGACCGATGATGTTGCTGTTGGTAGTGATGAGCAATTGCTGCGTGTGATTGTGACCGATAGCTTTGGTCAGCAACAGACCCAAGAAGTCAGCATTACTGTCACGCCAAACATGCCGCCGGTAGCTGCCTTGATCGATTTCAGTACGATGCCAGCCTCGGCCTTTTTTGATCGCAACGCAGCGGTTAGCTTAGGTAACTTTAATGCCGTCGATGATGGCACCTTAGCGGATCTACGCGTCGATATTATCGAAGTCGATATCGCGGGTGAATTCGTGGTGCATACTTTGACACCTCAAGACGATCAGCTGCGTTTCACTTTCAACCGTCCGTCTACCAGTAGTGCGGGTGACCGATATCGCTTCCGCGTTTTGCTAACGGATGAACTCGGACAGAGTAGCCAAAGCGAGATTCAAGAAATCATACTGACCCAGGTGCCGAACGATATTCGTTTCACCAACGAAGGCAGTACGCAAACCGCAACGGTTGGCGCCTTTATGGACATGCAAGCGCTGGTGCTAGATGCCAGTGCTCGCCCTGTACCGAATACCCTCGTGGACTTCTACTTGGATGCAACGGACGGCAGTGATACGCGCTTGCTCGCACAAGATGTAGTGACCGATGCCAATGGTCTTGCCAATAACAGCTGGATGGTCAGTAGTGTTGAAAGCGGTCTATATCAATTACTAGCGCGCCCACAATTGAATATTCAAGACGTGAATGGTGATTGGGTGCTAGAGGCTCAAAATACACTGGAAGTGCTGCCGGGTCAGCTCTCCCGTCTGCATATTGCCTACCTTGCTCCGGTTCAAGTCGGTGGCACGGCTCAGATTCAGCTGAGTGCGCGTGACCAAGAAGGTAATTTAATCAATGTTGAAAATCAGCTACGTGTCGCTATTAATACAGCTGACAGCAGCATGCATTTCGGCTTTGCGAGTAATGTACAGATTGATGCTTTACTCGATATTGAAGGGGCTTACTTAGGCGAGCGAGCTATCGTTACGCTGAACAACGGCCTTGCCAATGTTGCACTTGATGTCGGTCGCCGTGCGGGCAATTTAGTGCTTGCGCTGAACTTCCCAGATCTGAGCGATAACAGCGTCAGTGTGCATTATGACCATGACGGCGATGTTAGCAGTGATCTGTTAACGGTAGCTGCATTACCTCTGACGGTATTGGCGGATACGCCAGCGGCCTTACGATTGGTTCGCACAGATATTAGTAATCATGAATTTGGTGTGCTTGATCGACTTGAAGTGGATGAAACCGCCTCCTTCCGTTTAACCCTCATCGATCAGTACGATAACGAAGTTAATGTACTTGCCGATGCACAAGGTCAGCTTAGCGATGCTAATTTTGCCGTAGCTATGAGCATTGAAGGCAGTGCAACGATTGATGATGTTGCGATTAGCCACAGTGTGAATATGATACGCGGCGTGGCTGAGTTTAGCGTGAGCGATGAGCTTGTCGAGAGCGTGAATTTGCAGTTGTCTTCACTTAGCCCTGTGTTGAATAACGTCACAGCAGATCTTCAGCACTTACTGCACTTCCGTAAGCGCCTGCCTGCGGTGACAGCAGCAGCTTTTGATACACAGCTGATTGATGATACTAACCCGGATTTGTTGTTTACCTTCACCGAAGCGGTTGAATTGGCTAGCGATACCGAGTCGATGCTTGTTTCTCTAAATGGTCAGCCGGTAGAAGGGCAGTTCAGTTTAAGTGGGGATGGTCTTAGCGATAATGTCTTACGTTTTGCGAGTACCGACCCGCTTGTACTTGGTGCGTGTTATGACTTTGATAGCAATGCTAGTGATGTCCAGGGCAGTGCGGCACAAGACCAAGTTCTGCCACAAACGGGTCAAGCCTGCAGTGGGCGAGTTGCCATTCCTGAGCAGCTTCAAGCTTATGTGTTGGAAGATGCCACGGTTCAATTGGACCTAGCCTTATCCAATGGTTTTGATCTCAATACAGTCGGTCAAGGGCGCATTACTTTTGCTAATACGACCGATAGTTCACAAATATTGCTTGAGTCTGACTTTGATTGGGCAAGCGCAAGCTTCAGTTTGCCAAGCCTTGAAATTCTCGGCTTAAGCGACGGTGCCAGCGTTATCGTCGGGCTTGTCGGGGTGCAAGGCACGGACTCTGTTGAGATGATTAACCGCCGTAGCTTGCAGGTTCTCAGTCAAGGCGGAGATTTTGATGCGGATGGTTTACCCAACGCACTCGAAGKCAGCCTCGGYCTAGAYCCGACCGCGTCCGACTCGGATGGCGATGGYATTRCTGATGGTGCGACCGATACTGACGGTGACGGYCTGAGCAACGCYCAAGAACTCAYCGMAGGCACTGCGATTGATCAAGYGGATAGCGATGGYGATGGCTTAAGTGATGGCGATGAAGTACTKRYCYAYYTCACYAAYCCKTTAWCTAACGATAGYGATCAAGAYGGWTTAACWGAYGMYGYYGAATTGGMRATGGRRCTTSWCCCKAATGACGYTARCAGTGCGGAYATWTCYGCYTTYGTCACYGCMGTTCAAGTGARYGCAASTSGSACGGTTCAGCAAGTYTTYACCCTTGCYCAAACGGAGCCSGTGCATGTTCARGTGACYGCTRATGTGGMTACCGRRACTCARCAGTTCTCTATCGATATTAGTCACGAGCGTTATGGCACCGYCTATGAACTTAGCGATSCTRCTGTRCTKACWKCRSAGGGAGCAGGCTTGTTTAGCTTTGCACAAATTGGCGCTAGTACGATTACGGTATGGATTGCTGGTTTCAGTGAAGTCGTAGCGGTAGAAGCGGTAATGCCTGAGGGCATATTGTACGTGGCTGACCTGGTGCTGGACGATGAAGTTGTCACATATGAAGGCGATGTCTTTGCCGACAGCCTCAGCCTTAATGGCGCGTCTCTGACGGTAAACGGTATTTTAACCGTTGGTGGCGATATGTTAATTGGTGACGGCGCGAGCGGCAGTGTATCTGAGCTTATCGCGCTTTCGGCATCGATAGACGGCTCACTCTTGCTTGACAATGCAGCACTGGATTTGGGCTTAGATGCGCCACTGGTGGTTACTACCAATGTTGAATTGTCGAACAATGCGGAGCTCTCGGCGATCCCTGCAAGCATTACGCTTAAACGGATTTACGAGGTCAATCTAGAAGTGACTGGTGATGTGATTGTTGATGCGTCTTCGCGCATTGATGTTACTGGTGATGGTTATAGTGGCAGTAGCTACGTGTGGCCTGACTTTGTTCGCGACGCAGACTTGAATAAGTGCCATGGCGGCACATCGTGGGAAAATGACGCTAAGCACTGTGTTTACGGCAATTATAGGCGCGCTCGCTTTGCTGGCGGCTCAGATTACCAAGCAGATCAGCATGGCGGCGGAATCGTCAATATTTTAGCTGCAAGCGTTACGTTAGATGGTCAAATATTGGCGAATGGTGTGCGCTCTATCAGTACCAGCCTGAGGTCTGGCTCTGCTGGCGGGAGTATTCATCTCGAAGCCGGCTTCCTTCAAGGTTTAGGTGACATCCACGCCGATGGCGCTGTTACAACATTAGCATCGGGAGTGAGTGAGAATTCGAGCAGTGGTCCTGG